>NZ_CALLYO010000238.1 GCF_937858865.1 uncultured Amaricoccus sp.
CGATCGGCCTCGCCGCCGGCCAGCGGGTGCGGCTGACGCGGGCGGAGTGGCAGGCAGTGGTGCTGTTCGGCATCTGCCAGAACGCGCTCTACCTCGGGCTCTTCCATCTGGCGATGCAGACGGTGGAGGCGGGGCTCGCGGCGATCATCGCCAGCTCGCTGCCGCTCTTCGTCGCGGCGCTCGGGCGGCTCTTCCTCGGGCATCGCCTGGCGCCGCTCGCCGTCGCCGGGCTTTTCGCCGGCTTCGCCGGGGTCCTCGTCATCATGGCCGGGCGGCTCGGGCAGGGGCTCGACGCGACGGGCGTCGCGGCCTGCCTGGTCGGGGTGATCGCGCTCGCCGTCGCGACGCTGACGCTGCGCAACGCCGCGGCGAGCGGCAAGCTCTGGATCGTCGTCGGGCTGCAGATGCTGGTGGGCGCGGTGGCGCTCTTCCCGGCGAGCCTCGCCTTCGAGACCTGGGAGGTCGGCTTCTCGCTGCGCTTCCTCGCCGCCTTCCTCTATTCGGCCATCGTCTCGGGGGTGATCGCGACGATGATCTGGTTCGTGCTGGTGCGCCGGGTCGGGGCGACGCGGGCGGCGACCTTCCACTTCCTCAACCCCTTCCTCGGGGTGGCGATCGCGGCGGCGATCCTCGGCGAGCGGGTGAGCGGGCGCGACCTCCTCGGCGTCGCGATCATCATGGGCGGCATCCTGGCGGTGCAGCTCTCCCGCGCCGGGCGGACGTGACGCAGCCAGCCGGTCAGGCGGCGGCGGTGCCGTGGGCGGCGTCCCAGGCGGCGACGGCGGCGCGGGCGGCCTCGGCGACGCGGGCGGCTGACCAGCCGGGCCGGAAGAGGGCGCTGCCGAGGCCGAAGCCGTCGACGCCGGCGGCGCGCCAGGCGGCGAAGTCGGCGGGCGCGGCGCCGCCGACGGCGTAGACCTGCGTTCCCGGCGGCAGGACGGCGCGGAGGGCGGCGATGCCGGCGGGGCCCATGACGCCGGCGGGGAAGATCTTCAGTGCATCGGCGCCGGCGGCGAGGGCGGCGAAGCATTCGCTGGCGGTGAAGACGCCGGGGTAGGAGCCGAGGCCGAGCTGCTTGCTGCGGGCGATGACGCGCGGGTCGCAGTTGGGCGAGACGACAAAGCTGGCGCCGGTGGCCGCGACGGCGCGCACCTCTTCGGGTTCGAGCACGGTGCCGGCGCCGATGCGGGCACGATCCCCGAGCGCCTGCTGCATGGCGGCGATGGACTTCAGCGGCTCGGGCGAGTTGAGCGGCACCTCGATCATGGCGATGCCGGCGGCGATCAGCGTCTCGCCGATGGCGACCGCCTCGCCCGGCTCGAGGCCGCGCAGGATGGCGATGAGGTTGCGGGTCATGGCCGGGACCTTTCGGCTTCGAGCAGGGCGCGGGCGGCGGCGAGGCCGCGCTGCGTCATGGCGGTGGCGTCGAGCAGGCGCGCGGCGAGGCCGGCGGCGGCCAGCGCGTCGCGGTAGGCGCGGGCGAGGCGGTCGGCGCCGATCAGGACGACGTCGCGGCCGAGCCAGTAGGGGCGAGCGCCGGCGAGCTCGGTGCCGATCAGGAGGCCGGAGAGGCGGGCGCGGGCGCGCTCCGGGGCGAGGCCGTG
>NZ_CALLYO010000239.1 GCF_937858865.1 uncultured Amaricoccus sp.
TGCCGGTGCCGGCGGCGAAGATCACCACCCTGCCCTTCTCGAGATGGCGCACCGCTCGGCGGCGGATGTAGGGCTCGCAGACCTGGTCCATCGGGATCGCCGACACCACCCGGGTGTGGACCCCGCGCCCCTCGAGCGCCGACTGCATGGCGAGCGCGTTCATCACCGTCGCCAGCATTCCCATGTAGTCCGCGGTCGTGCGCTCCATCCCCTGCGCCGAGCCCTGCAGCCCGCGGAAGATGTTGCCGCCGCCGATCACCATGGCGATCTCGACGCCGAGCTCGTGCAGCGAGATGACCTCCTCGGCGATCCGCTCTACCGTGGGTGGATGCAGCCCGTATTGCTGCGGCCCCATCAGCGCCTCGCCGGAGATCTTGAGGAGGATGCGCTTGTAGGCGAGGCGGGCGGCCGGGGCCTGGGCTGCCATGGTAGCCACCTCCGTCATGCCTCAGCCTTCCTCCCGTCGATCGCGCGCAAAATGGCCGAATTCGGCTAGGGTTTCAACGTCTATTCCCGGGCGTTTCACGCTCGGACGCCCGGGAACGCAGCGCGGTCCGCCGCGCCGCGACAGGCCCGCCGGCTCAGCGGCCGGCGGTCTTGGCGACCTCGGAGGCGAAGTCCTCGGCCTCCTTCTCGACGCCCTCGCCCACCGCGAGCCGGGCGAAGGCCACCACTTCCACGCCGGCGTCCTTCGCCGCCTGGCCGACGGTGACGTCGGGATTGATGACGAACTTCTGGTTGAGGAGCGTGACCTCCTCGAAGAACTTCTTCATCCGCCCGACGATCATCTTCTCGATCACCGCGTCCGGCTTGCCGCTCTCGCGCGCCTGCTCGGTCAGGATGTTCTTCTCCCGCTCGACCAGCGCGGGATCGAGGTCGGCCTCGCCGAGCGAGGCCGGCGCCGTCGCCGCGACGTGCATGGCGATCTGCTTGCCGATGCCGTTGTCGGCGCCCTTCAGCGCCACCAGCACGCCGATCTTGCCGAGGCCGTCCGCCACCGCGTTGTGGACGTAGGAAGCGACGCTCTCGCCCTCGACCGCCACCATGCGGCGCAGGTGCAGGTTCTCGCCGATGGTGGTGATCTTCTCGGTCACCGCCTCCTCGACCGTCTGGTCGCCGAGCTTCGCGCCCCGGAGCGCCTCGATGTCGGCGCAGCCGGTCGCCACCTCGGCGATCGCCCGCACGATGGCCTGGAAGTCCGAGTTGCGCGCCACGAAGTCGGTCTCGGAATTGACCTCCACCGCCACGCCCACGCCGCCCTTCACCGCCACGCCGACGAGGCCCTCGGCCGCGGTGCGGCCGGCCTTCTTCGCCGCCTTGGCGAGGCCCTTGGTGCGCAGCCAGTCGATGGCCGCCTCCATGTCGCCCCCCGTCTCGGTCAGCGCCTTCTTGGCGTCCATCATCCCCGCGCCCGAGACGTCACGCAGTTCCTTCACCATCGTCGCCGTGATCGACATCACGAAAATCCCTTCAAAGCTCGAAATCGGCGCCGCGGGCGCCCGGGCGCGCCGCGGCATCTTCCCGGCGGGATCAGGCCTCGGCCTCGCCCGCCTCCTCGGCCAGCGCCTCCTCGACCGGGCCCTCGGCCAGCGCGCCGATGTCGACGCCGGCCGCGCCCATCTGCGCCGCCATGCCGTCGATCGCCGCCCGCGCGATCAGGTCGCAGTAGAGCGCGATCGCCCGCGCCGCGTCGTCGTTGCCGGGGACCGGATAGTCGATCCCGTCCGGCGAGGAGTTCGAATCGAGCACCGCGATCACCGGGATGCCGAGCTTCCTCGCCTCGAGGATCGCCAGATCCTCCTTGTTGGTGTCGATGACGAAGATCATGTCGGGCGTGCCGCCCATCTCGCGGATGCCGCCGAGCGACTGCTGCAGCTTGTTCTGCTCCCGCTCGAGCCCGAGCCGCTCCTTCTTGGTCAGGCCGGCGGCGCCGCCCGCGAGCTTCTCGTCGATCGACTTCAGCCGCGAGATCGACTGCGAGATCGTCTTCCAGTTGGTGAGCGTGCCGCCCAGCCAGCGGTGGTTCATGTAGTATTGCGCCGACCGCTCGGCCGCGTCGGCGACGGCCTTCTGCGCCTGCCGCTTGGTGCCGACGAAGAGGATGCGCCCGCCCTTGGCGACGGTCTCGCGCACGGCGAGCAGCGCCTGGTCGAGGAGCGGCACGGTCTGGGTCAGGTCGATGATGTGGATGCCGTTGCGGTCGCCGTAGATGTACGGCCCCATGCGCGGGTTCCAGCGGTGGGTCTGGTGGCCGAAGTGGACGCCGGCTTCCAGGAGCTGGCGCAGGGTGAATTCAGGCAGAGCCATGGCTCGCGTCTTCCTCTTTCCGGTTTCGCCGCGGCGGAGAAGCGGGCCTTGCGACCCGACCGGTGGACCGACGGGGATGTCTCCCCCGCGCGGCCCTCGCCTCCGCCTGTGGATTTGAACGGCGGGGCTCTAGCCGCTTTTCCGCCGGATTGCAAGCCGCCCTGCCGAGAGCAGAGCAAGAGCGGCTTTTCAGGACGCGCATTTTCGCCGACCTTCGGCACGACCGTCACCGAGGGAGGATGAAGCGTGCGACCCGGCCCGGAAGACGACCGCTTCAGGTCCCTCTACCGCTTCGCCTCGATCCCGGAGGCCGTGCTCGCCGCGCGCCGCACGCTCGGGTCCGGGCGGGTCGCCTTCGAGGACATCGAGGGCGCCGCGGTGACCCACGGCCAGCTCGCGCTGGCCGCGGCGGTGCTCGAGCGCCGGCTGCGGGCGCGGTTCGCGCCCGGCGAGCGGGTCGGCCTGCTCCTGCCGGCGGCGCCGGGCGCCGCCGCGGTCCTGCTCGCCTTCTGGCGCGCCGGGCGGGTGCCGGCGCTGCTCAACCCGACGGTCGGGGCCGGGCCGCTGCTCTCGGCCCTGCGCACCGCCGGCTGCACCAGCGTCCTCTCGAGCCGCGGCTTCGCCGAGAAGGGCGGCTTCGGCGACCTTTTCACGCTGCTGCGGGCGGAGGGGCTGAACCTCGTCTGGACCGAGGATCTGCGCGAGGTGGCGACGGGCTTCGACCGGCTCGCCGGCTTCGTCGCCGCCCGGCGCGCCCCGGGCGATCTCGGGCGGGAGACCGAGGCGGCGGTGCTCTTCACCTCGGGGACCGAGGGCGCGCCGAAGGGGGTGGTGCTCACCCACGGCAACCTCCTCGCCAACGTCGCGCAGCTGCAGGCGCGGGCGCCGATCGGGCCGGACGACCGGGCGGTCTCGGCGCTGCCGCTCTTCCACAGCTTCGGCCTCACCGCCGGCATCGTGCTGATGCTCGCGACCGGCATCCGCACCGGGCTCCACCCCTCGCCGCTGCACTACCGGGTCATCCCGGAGCTGGCGCGCAAGCTTCAGGCGACGATCCTGCTCGGCACCGACACCTTCCTCGCCGGCTGGGGGCGGCGGGCGACGGCGGAGCATTTCGCCTCGCTGCGCGCCGTCGTGGCCGGCGCCGAGCCGGTCAAGGCGACGACGCGGGCCTTCTGGGCGGAGCGGTTCGGGGCGACCGTCCTCGAGGGCTACGGCGCGACCGAGACCGGGCCGGTGATGGCGCTCAACGACCTCGGCGATCCGCGGCCGGGGACGGTGGGGCGCCTGCTGCCCGGCATCGAGCACCGGCTGGAGCCGGTCGCCGGCGTCGAGGGCCACCGGCTGCTGGTGCGGGGGCCGAACGTGATGGCGGGCTACCTGCTGCCCGGGGGCGGCGGACGGGTCGCGCCGCCCGCGGGCGGATGGTACGACACCGGCGACATCGTGCGGCTGGGCGAGGAAGGGCACGTCGTCATCGTCGGCCGGGCGAAGCGCTTCGCCAAGGTGGGCGGCGAGATGGTCTCGCTGGCCGCGGTCGAGGCGCTCGCCGGCGAGGTCTGGCCGGGGGAGCCGCTCGGGGCGGCCGCCCTCCCCTGCCCGCGCAAGGGGCAGAAGGTCGTCCTCGCCCTCGCCAACCCCGCCGCGACGCTCGAGGCCCTCAGGACCCGCGCCAGGGAGGCGGGCGTGGCCGAGATCCAGCTCCCCGCCGAGCTGCGCATCCTGGCCGAGATCCCGGTCACCGCCTCCGGCAAGACCGACTTCCCGCGGCTGCAGGCCCTGCTCGAGGCCGCCGGGGGATGAGCCGGCGGGCACGGGGTGGGCACGCGTGCCCACTTGGCCCTACCGTTGTTTTCATTGAATAAAGTGGCCCGCCGTTAAGCGGATCGAAACCTTCGTTAACGGGATTCCGGGCGCGCCGGAGGCGCGCTCAGCGGTTCGCCTCGCGGATCTTCTCCGCCGCGGCCTTGTCGAAGCTGATCCCCTTGGCGGTGAGGAGCTCGTCGAGCTCGCCCGACAGCGTCATCTCGGTCACGATGTCGCAGCCGCCGACGAACTCGCCCTTCACGTAGAGCTGGGGGATGGTCGGCCAGTCGGAGAAGCTCTTGATCCCGTTGCGGATCGCCTCGTCGGCCAGCACGTTCACGTCCTTGTAGGCGATGCCCATGTAGTTGAGCACGCCCGCGACCCGGCTCGAGAAGCCGCACTGCGGCATCTGCGCCGTGCCCTTCATGAACAGGACCACGTCGTTCGCCTCGAGGTCGGCCTTGATCGCCTCGTGCGCCGAGGCTTCGGTGGTGGTCATTTCCCTTACTCCGGTACCTTGGTCGTCAGCGCCAGAGCGTGCAGCTCGCCCTGCGACCCTTCCATCTTCCCCTTGAGCGCGGCGTAGACCAGCTGATGCTGCCGCACCCGGTTCAGCCCGCGGAACTCCTCGGCGGTCACCGTCGCGGCATAATGGTTGCCGTCGCCGGCCAGGTCGGTGATCTCGACCTTCGCGGAGGGGAACTCCGCCCGGATCAGCCGCTCGATCTCCGCCGCTTCAATCGCCATCTCGGCAACCGTCTCCCGCCATTCTTCGCGGAAACTTAGAACCGCTCCAGGGGCGCTGCAAGGGGCGCCGCTCAGTCGAGGAGCCGCGGCAGGCCCGAGGCATGCGCCGCGGCCACCGCCGCGAGCGCGACGCGCCCTGCGCCGAGGCGGATCTCGTCGCCGCCGAACCAGCCGACGTCGCGCAGCGGCACCAGCGCATCGCGCGCCCGCCCCATCAGGTCGGCCACCGCCTCGGGCGCGCAGGCGATCAGGTAGCGCGCCTGGTCCTCGCCGAAGAACCAGCGCGTCGCGTCGAGCAGGTCGTCGGCGACCACCTCGACCCCGAGGACCCCGGCCAGGGCCATCTCGACCGCCGCCAGCGCGAGGCCGCCGTCGGAGAGGTCGTGCGCCGCCCGCACCAGCCCGGCGGCGTTGGCCCGGCGCAGGAACTCGCCCGTCCGCCGCTCGCGGGCCGGATCGACCGGCGGCGCGTCGCCCTCCTCGCGGCCGAAGACCTCGGCGAGGAGCGCCGACTGGCCGAGATGCCCGCGGGTCTCCCCGAGGAGGAGCAGGCGGTCGCCGTCGGAGGGCGCCATGCGGATCACGGCGTCGAGCCGCTCGATCAGCCCCACCCCGCCGATGGTCGGCGTCGGCAGGATCGCCCGGCCCTCGGTCTCGTTGTAGAGGCTGACGTTTCCCGACACGATCGGCATGTCGAGCGCGAGGCAGGCGGCGGCGATGCCTTTGATGCAGCCGACGAACTGGCCCATGATCTCCGGCCGCTCCGGGTTGCCGAAGTTGAGATTGTCCGTCGCCGCGAGCGGCCGCGCGCCGGTCGCCGTCAGGTTGCGGTAGGCCTCGGCCACGGCCTGCGCCCCGCCGCGCTCGGGATTGGCGCGGCAGTAGCGCGGGTTCACGTCCGAGGTGAAGGCGATGCCCTTGCCGGTCCCGTGCACCCGCACGACGCCGGCGTCCGATCCCGGCGGCACCACGGTGTCGGCCATCACCATATGGTCGTACTGCGACCAGACCCAGGCCCGGCTGCAGTGGTTGGGGCTGGCGATGATCCTCACCACCGCCTCCACCGGATCGACGGCCGGCACCGGGCCGAGCGGCGCCGGCCCGGGCGTCGCCTCCCAGGGGCGGTCGTATTCGGGCGCGGTGCCGGAGAGCGCCTTCAGCGGCAGGTCGGCCTTCACCTCGTTGCCGTGCAGCACGAGGAAGCGGTCCTCGGCGATCGTCTCGCCGACCACGGCGAAGTCGAGATCCCATTTCTCGAAGACGGCGCGCGCCTCGGCCTCCTTCTCCGGGCGGAGCACCATCAGCATCCGCTCCTGGCTCTCGGAGAGCATCATCTCGTAGGCGGTCATCCCCGCCTCGCGCACCGGCACCCGGTCGAGGTCGAGCCGGATGCCGAGGTCGCCCTTGTCGCCCATCTCGACCGCCGAGCAGGTGAGCCCGGCCGCGCCCATGTCCTGGATCGAGATGACGGCGCCCGTCGCCATCAGCTCGAGGCAGGCCTCCATCAGCCGCTTCTCGGTGAAGGGGTCGCCCACCTGCACGGTCGGGCGCTTCTCCTCGATCGTCTCGTCGAACTCGGCCGAGGCCATGGTCGCCCCCCCGACGCCGTCGCGCCCGGTCTTGGCGCCGAGGTAGACGACCGGCATCCCGACGCCCGAGGCGGCCGAGTAGAAGATGCCGTCCGCCGGCGCGAGGCCGGCCGCGAAGGCGTTGACGAGGCAGTTGCCGTTGTAGGCGGGGTGGAAGCGCAGCTCGCCGCCGATCGTCGGCACGCCGAAGGCGTTGCCGTAGCCGCCGATCCCGGCGACGACGCCGTTGACGAGGCTCCGCGTCTTCGGATGCGCGGGCTCGCCGAAGGAGAGCGCGTTCATCGCCGCGATCGGCCGCGCCCCCATGGTGAAGACGTCGCGCAGGATGCCGCCGACCCCGGTCGCCGCCCCCTGGTAGGGCTCGATGTAGGAGGGGTGGTTGTGGCTCTCCATCTTGAAGACGAGGGCC
>NZ_CALLYO010000240.1 GCF_937858865.1 uncultured Amaricoccus sp.
AGGCGCTCGAGCCGGGGGTCGGCCTCGTCGCCGGGGACGGCGGCGGGCACGATACCGAGATCGTCGTCGCCGCCGACGGGGTGCGCTCGGGCCTGCGGGTGGCGGCGGGGCTCGCGGCGGCGCCGGCGCGCTTCACCGGGCATGTCGCCTGGCGCGGGCTGGTGCCGACGGCGGGGCTGCCGGCGGAGGCGGCGGCTCCGGTGACGCGGGTGTCGATGGGGCCGGGACGGCATCTGGTCAGCTATCCGCTGCGCGGGGGGAGTCTCGTCAACATCGTGGCGGTGGAGGAGCGCCGCGCCTGGGCGGAGGAGGGCTGGACGACGCCGGCCGACCCCGCGGAGCTGCGCCGGGCCTTCGCCGGCTGGGGCGGGACGGCGGGGGCGCTGCTGGCGGCGGTCGAGGACTGCTTCCTCTGGGGGCTCTTCGCCCATCCGCCGCTGCCGCGCTGGACGGCCGGGCGGCTGGCGCTGCTCGGCGATGCCTGCCACCCGATGCTGCCCTTCCTCGCCCAGGGCGCGACCATGGCGCTCGAGGACGCCTGGGTGCTGGCCGAGGCGCTCGATGCGGCGGCCGATCCCGGCGCCGGGCTGGCCGCCTATGCCGCCGCGCGGCTGCCGCGCGCGACGCGGGTGCAGCGCGCCTCGGCGCGAAACGGGCGGATCTTCCACCTCGGGCCCGGTTTCGGGCCGCCGGCGCACGCGGCGCTCGCCGCCGCATCGGCGCTGGCGCCGGGCTGGCTCGCCGGCCGTTTCGACTGGCTCTACGGCGTCGACGTCACCGCGCCGCGGCGTCCGGGCGCCGCTTGACACCGCTCACGGCATTGTCAATGACGGACGTCCGGGGCAGGAGGAAAGAGCCAGATGTTCGATGCAGCGTTCCTGACCTCGTTCCTCCAGGTGATCATGATCGACCTGGTGCTGGCGGGGGACAATGCCGTCGTCATCGGGCTCGCCGCGGCCGGCCTTCCGCCGGATCTGCGGCGGAAGGCGATCATCATCGGCATCCTCGCCGCCACGGTCATGCGCATCAGCTTCGCGCTGATCGCGACGCAGCTGCTCAACCTGACCGGGCTGCTGCTGGCTGGCGGCCTGCTGCTGCTCTGGGTCTGCTGGAAGATGTACCAGGAGCTGCGCGTCGGCCACCGGGCGGAGGAGGCCGCGGCGATGGAGGCGCTCGCCGAGGGCGATCTCGACGCAGACGGCACGGTCGCGGGCACGATGCCGCGCAAGACGCTGCGCCAGGCGGTGACGCAGATCATCATCGCCGACGTCTCGATGTCGCTCGACAACGTGCTGGCGGTGGCCGGCGCGGCGCGCGAGCATCCGGTCGTGCTGGTCTTCGGGCTCGCGCTCTCGGTGGTGCTGATGGGGGTCGCGGCCTCGATGATCGCGCGCGTGCTCAACCGCTACCGCTGGATCGCCTGGGTCGGCCTCGCGATCATCCTCTACGTCGCGCTGCACATGATCTGGGAGGGCTGGCACGACATCCAGACCGAGCTGAACGGCGCGCCGCCGGTGGCCGAGGCGCCGGCGCACTGAGCCGCTTCAGGGCGTGAGCGTCACCCAGATCGGGACGTGGTCGGAGGGCTTCTCGCGCGAGCGGGTCTCGGCGTCGATGCCGCAGGTCTCGAGCCGGTCGGCGGCCTGCGGGGTCAGCAGCACGTGGTCGATGCGGATGCCCCAGTTCTTCTGGAAGGCGCCGGCCTGATAGTCCCAGAAGGTATAGACCCCGGGCGACTGGTCGACGGCGCGCAGGGCGTCAGTCAGCCCGAGGTGGACGAGGCGGCGGAAGGCCTGGCGGGTCGGGGGGAGGAAGAGGGCGTCCCTGGTCCAGACCTTGGGATCCCAGCAGTCCTTCGGCTCGGGGATGACGTTGTAGTCGCCGAGGATGACGGCGGTCTCCTCGGTCGCGATCAGCTCGGCGGCGCGGGCGTGCAGCCGCTCCATCCAGGCGAGCTTGTAGTCGTACTTGGGGCCGGGGGCGGGGTTGCCGTTCGGCAGGTAGAGGCCGCAGACCCGGACGCCGGCGACCTCGGCCTCGATCCAGCGCGACTGTTCGTCGCCGTCGTCGCCGGGGAGGCCGCGGCGGACGTCGGCCAGGGGCAGGCGGGAGAGGATGGCGACGCCGTTGAAGCCCTTCTGGCCGTGGGTCTCGATGTTGTAGCCCATCTCCTCGATCTCGAGGCGGGGGAACTGGTCGTCGGTGCACTTGAGCTCCTGGAGGACGACCACGTCGGTTCCGGCATCCCGGAGCCAGTCGAGGAGGGCGGGCAGGCGGGCCTTGACGCCATTGATGTTGAAGGAGGCGATCTTCATGGCGCGGACGCTAGCCGCCCGGCGCGCCGGCCGCAAGCGGGTGGCCGGGGTGCGAAAAGGAGGATTTCGCACGCGAAACTATAAGCAAGTGCATGATATTGAAGGGATAACATGTGTTAATTCTTCCTTGCCGCCGGTAGGGTTCGCTTAACCGCCCTGCGGTGCTGCCGCGGGGGAGCGGTATGATAGGCTCTCGGAGCGAGGGGCGCGGGAGGCGGAGGGATGGAGACGAACGAGATCATCAGCCGCCTCGCGGTGGCGCTCGCCATCGGCCTGCTGGTCGGGCTGGAGCGCGGGTGGCGGACGCGGGACGAGCGCGAGCATCAGCGGGCGGCCGGGCTCAGGACCTTCGCGTTGAGCGGGCTGCTCGGCGGGGTCGCGGGCCTCTTGGCGCTGGAGTTCGGCGGGGTGCTGCTCGGTCTCCTCTTCGCCGGCTTCGCCGCCACCTTCGCGCTCTTCCAGTGGCTGGAGGCGCGGCTCGACGACAACGTCAGCGCCACGACGGCGGTGGCCGGGATGCTGGTCTTCCTGCTCGGCGCGCTGGCGGTCGCCGGCGAGCTGGTGCCGGCCGTCGCTGCGGCGGTGGCGATGACGCTGCTCCTGGCGCTGCGCGAGCATCTGCACCGCTGGGTCGCCATGCTGACCTGGCCGGAGATCCGTGCCGTCCTGACGCTGGCGGCGATGTCCTTCCTGCTGCTGCCGGTGATCCCGGACCGGACCGTCGATCCGTGGGGGACGGTCAATCCGCACGAGATCTGGCTCCTCGCCATCCTGATCGCCGGGATCTCCTTCGCCGGCTACGTGGCGGTCCGCGCCTTCGGCGAGCGGAGCGGCATCATGGCGATGGCGGCGGCCGGCGGGCTCGTGTCCTCGACGGCGACGACGCTGGCGCTGGCGCAGATGGAGAAGGGGCAGCCGGGGTCGGCCCGGCTGCTGAGCGCGGGGATCCTCGTCTCGAGCAACGTGATGCTGGTGCGGGTGGGGCTGGTCGCGCTCGGGCTCAACCCGGCGCTGCTGCCGCGGCTCGCGCTGCCGCTCGGCGCCGCGGCGCTGGTGCTGCTGGCGGCGGCGCTGCTCCTCGTCTGGCGCACGCGGCGGCGGGCGGGTCCGGCGCTGACGATCGACAATCCGCTCGCGGTCGGCACGGCGCTGTCGCTCGCCGCGGTCATGGCGGCGGTGATGCTGGCGGCCGAGCTCGCCCGGCGGTGGCTGGGCGACGTCGGCGTGCTGATCGTCGCGGGCGTCTCGGGGGTCGTCGACGTCGATGCGGTGACGATCTCGATGGCGCGGCTGAGCGCGGGCGGGGCCGGGCTCGACGCCGCGACCGCGGCGCTGGCGATCCTGGTCGCGGTCGGGGTGAATACCGCCTCGAAGGCGGTTCTCGCCGGCTGGGTCGGCGGCCGGGTCGTCGGCGGGATCGTCGGCGGCGTGGGGCTGCTCGCCGCGGCGGCCGCCGGGCTCGCCGTGCTCTGGCCGCTGGCGGCGGCCGGGTGAGGCCGGCTCAGATCGAGAAGGAGGTGCCGCAGCCGCAGGAGGAGGTGGCGTTCGGGTTGTGGACGACGAAGCGGGCGCCGATGAGCTCGTCGGCGAAGTCGATCTCGGCGTCGGCGAGGAAGGGGAGCGAGACCGGGTCGATGAGGACGCGGACGCCGTCCTTCTCGAGGACGAGGTCGTCCGCGGCCGGCTCGTCGATCTTGATCTCGTACTGGAAGCCGGAGCATCCGCCGCCCTCGACGGCGACGCGGAGGGCTCCGGCGCCGATCTCGGCAAGGCGGGCGAAGGCGCGGTCGGTGACGCGGGGCGGCATGGCGAGGGGCATCTTCTGATCCGGGTGCGGATAGGCTAAGCGGGAAGGTAGGCGCCGCGGCGCCCGGAGGCAAGGATCGGAAGGGGCGAGATGGCGGCGCCGTTCGCGACATTGCCCGGGGAGACCCGGGGACGGCTCTACCGGGAGGAGGAGTCGGCGCACCGCTCGCCCTTCCAGCGCGACCGGGACCGGATCATCCATTCGTCGGCGTTCCGGCGGCTGAAGCACAAGACGCAGGTCTTCGTCGAGCACGAGGGGGACTATTACCGCACGCGGCTGACGCATTCGGTCGAGGTGGCGCAGGTGGCGCGGACGCTGGCGCGGGTGCTCGAGCTGAACGAGGAGCTGGCCGAGGCGGTGGCGCTGGCGCACGACCTCGGGCATCCGCCGTTCGGCCACACCGGCGAGGAGGCGCTGCAGGGGATGATGGCGGCGCATGGCGGGTTCGACCATAATGCGCAGGCGATCAAGATCGTGACCCGGCTCGAGGCGCATTACGCCGAGTTCGACGGGCTGAACCTGACCTGGGAGACGCTGGAGGGGATCGCCAAGCACAACGGGCCGGTGGTGGGGGAGGTGCCCTTCGCGCTGGCCGAGTACGATGCGGTGCATGGGCTGGAGCTCGGCACGCATGCAAGCGCCGAGGCGCAGGTGGCGGCGATCTCGGACGACATCGCCTACAACAACCACGACCTGGCGGACGGGCTCCGGGCCGGGCTCTTCACGCTCGAGGATCTGCGCGGGCTGCCGATGATCGGGGCCTGCATCGCGGCGGTCGATGCGCGCTGGCCGGGGCTGGCGCCGTCGCGGCGGGAGCACGAGGCGCTGCGGCGGTTCTTCGGGCTGCTGGTCGAGGACGTGCTGGCGACGAGCCGGGCGCGGCTGGCCGAGTTCGCGCCGCGGAGCGCGGAGGAGGTGCGCGGGCTCGGGGCGCCGGTGGTGCGCTTCTCGGAGGCGACCTTCGCCGAGCTGAAGGTGATCCGGGGTTTTCTCTACCGGCGGATGTACCGGCACTGGGCGGTGCAGCGGATGCGGCGGAAGGCGCGGATGGTGGTGGAGGAGCTCTTCTCGACCTTCGCCGGGGCGCCGGAGCTGATGCCGGAGGAGTGGAACGCCTGCGCGGCGCTCGGGGAGACGGCGCGGGCGCGGGTGGTGGCGGACTATATCGCCGGGATGACCGACCGGTATGCGCTGCAGGAGCACCGCAAGCTGGTCGATCCGATGGTGAAGGGGTAGAGGCGGCGCTTTGAGCGCCGTTCGCCCGCATGCGCGGGCTCGGGTCCCGGAGGCCGGAGGGGGCTGCCCTTGCTCCCGGAGGCCGGGGCGGCGGGAGG
>NZ_CALLYO010000241.1 GCF_937858865.1 uncultured Amaricoccus sp.
CAGTCGCGATCCGTTTGTATCCGGGCCTCAGCGTCACCGTTGCCCCCGGCCGTGCTCATCGCGAGCGGCGCCGTGCTAGAGCGGCGAAGCGATCCTCAGTCGCCGCGGTAGGGGCGAACATACTGCAGCGCCATGTCCCAGGGGAAGAAGATCCAGGTGTCCTGGCTCACCTCGGTGATGTAGGTGTCGACCATCGCCCGCCCCTGCGGCTTGGCGTAGACGGTGGCGAAATGCGCCTTCGGATAGAGCCGGCGGACCAGCTCGAGCGTCCGGCCGGTGTCGACGAGGTCGTCCACCACCAGGATGCCGGTCCCGTCCTGCATCAGCCCGGCGTCGGGCGCCTTCAGCACCTCCGGCTCGGCCTGCTTCTGCCAGTCGTAGGATTTCACGCTGATCGTGTCGATCGTGCGGATGTCGAGCTCGCGCGCGACGATCATCGCCGGGGCCATGCCGCCGCGGGTGATGGCGACGACCGCCCGCCAGGCGCCGTCCTCGCCCGGCCCCTGCTTGTCGAGCCGCCAGGCCAGCGCCCGGGCGTCGCGGTGGATCTGGTCCCAGGAGACGTGGAATCCCTTCTCGTGCGGAAGGCGGTCGGTCATGGCGCAAGGTCCGCTCTGCTCATCGCGCCGTCCTGCTACACCGGCCGCCCGGCCGCGTCCATCGCTGCTCTGCCCGCGCGTTGAGGGCACCCGGCCGATCTGGTATCCTGCGCGGCAAGGGGCGAGGCGGCGCGGCACGGCGGATGCCGCCCGTTCCCCGCGCCGGCGAGTTCGGTCCGACCCGTGGCCGACGGCAGGGAGATCGGCGGGGACATGGGCCGAAGATGGGAGGCTGCATGTCTGCCTACAACATCGTGCGCATGCGCGTGAAGCCGGGGGAGGTCGACGGCTTTCTCGACATCCACCGCAGCCGGCGCTTCTCCGACATGCCCGGCATGACCGCGCTCCGTGTCGTCAGGACCGGAGAGCGCGACTTCTGCATCCTCGGCGAATGGACCGGGATGGATGCCCTGGCGGCGGCGCGCCCGGCGATGATCGACATCCTCGACTCGTTCCGCGACAAGCTCGAGGACCTCGGCGGCGGGCTCGGCGTGACCGACCCGGTCTCCGGCGAGGCGGTGATCGAGCGCCACGCCTGACCCTCGGACGGCCAGCGTCAGGACGGCCAGCGTCAGGACGGCCGGCGTCAGTCGGCCGTCTTGCGGCCGGTGACGACGTCGATGTCGGGGGCGTCCTCGGCCTTCATGCCGACCACGTGGTAGCCGGCGTCGACATGGTGGGTCTCGCCGGTCACCCCGGAGGAGAGGTCGGAGAGGAGGTAGAGCGCGCTCTTGCCGACGTCGGCCTGGGTGACGTTGCGGCGCAAGGGCGCGTTCAGCTCGTTCCACTTCATGATGTAGCGGAAGTCGCCGATGCCCGAGGCGGCCAGCGTCTTGATCGGGCCGGCGGAGAGCGCGTTGACGCGGATGCCGCGCGGCCCGAGGTCCATCGCCATGTACTTCACGCTCGCCTCGAGCGCCGCCTTGGCCACGCCCATGACGTTGTAGTGCGGCATCACCTTCTCGGCGCCGTAGTAGGTGAGGGTGAGGAGCGCGCCGCCGTCCGGCATCATCCGCTCCGCCCGCTGCGCGGCGGCGGTGAAGGAATAGACCGAGATGAGCATCGTCTGGGTGAAGTTCGCCGCCGTGGTGTTGGCGGTATAGGAGCCGCGCAGCTCGTTCTTGTCGGAGAAGCCGATGGCGTGGACGAGGAAGTCGAGCTTGCCCCAGCGTTCGGCGAGCGCGGCGAAGACGGCGTCGAGCGAGGCCTCGTCGGTGACGTCGCAGGGCAGCACGATGTCGGAGCCGACCTGTTCGGCGAGCGGCTGCACCCGCTTGCCGAGCGCCTCGCCCTGGTAGGTGAAGGCGAGCGCGGCGCCGGCCTCGTGGCAGGCCTGGGCGATCCCCCAGGCGATGGACTTGTCGTTGGCGACGCCCATGACCAGGCCCCGCTTGCCGCTCATCAGTCCGGTCGCCATGACGTCACTCCCCGCGCCTGAGGCCTTGGGTGTAAGGGAAAGGCCGGCGCGCTTCAAGCGACTGCCGGCGGAGCGGCGCCGGCGGCGGCAATGGTTGCGCTTCGGTTAACGCCCCCGGAAACCCATCGTCGATTCAACCGCTTGCCGGGAGTCGCACGCGTGCGACTCCGCGTGCGTCAGGGATGCAGGACCAGCGGCAGGACCGTGCGGCCCGGCGGGAAGCCCTCGCCGTCGGAGGCGTCCTCCTCGAAGACCTCGAGCGTTCCGATCTGCCGCTCGGCGACGCTGAACGGCACCTCGAAGGCGAAGGGCCCCGGCCCGTCGACGCCGCCGCCGGTGGCCGTGCCCTGGGCGAGCAGCCCTCCGTTCCGGGCATGGAGCCGCCAGACCACCGTGCTCTCGAAGGTGCGCGAGCAGCCCGCGACGGCGAAGCCGCTCGAGACGCGCGCCCCCGCCGCCGGCGCCGTGGCGATGACGAAGGCCGCGTCGTCCAGCGCGCCGTCCGCATTGCCGCAGGCATCCGCCCGGCCGTCGCCGGCCGCCGCCGCGCATCCGGCGAGCAGCACCGAGGCCAGCGCCGTTCCGATCCCCCGCATGACCCCTCCGCTGCCCGGCCGACCTGCGCGACCCTAGCACGGGCGCGGCGCCGGCTGTAGACCTTCCTGACGCCGGCGAGCGCACGGCGGGGCCCCCGCGACCGGCCGAAAAGAAAAGGACGTGGGACCTGAACGTCCCACGTCCTTACCGAGTACAACGCACCCCTCGCATACACCCTGCGCATGCCGCACACCGGCCGCCGATGGCCCCGCGGCATGGGCGTTGTCCTGTCCACTGAATGGATACTTCGCACGTGCAGCAGGAGAATCAAGCGCGTTCGCGTTCACGAATGCGCGCGGACGCGGAAACGCGCCCAGGGATCGCGCAATACCGAACCTCGAGCCGCCGGCGGGAGGTGCGCCGGGGGCGGCGCCCTACATGCCGAGCGCTTCCTTGTAGAGCTCGAGGATCGCCTCCTCCTCGCTCACCTCGGAGGAATCGCGCTTGCGCAGCGCGATCAGCTTCTTCAGCACCTTCACGTCGTAGCCGCGGGCGCGGGCCTCGGCCATGACCTCCTTCATCTGGTCGGAGAGGTCGCGGCGCTCGGATTCGAGCCGCTCGTAGCGCTCGATGAACTGGCGGAGCTCGCCCGCCGTGACCCGGTAGCGATCGCGCGCCTCGTCTTCCAGAACGTCTTCCATGATCTCGGTCCCTGCCTGTCGCGGCGGGACCGTAGCGGCAGGGCAGGGGTGCGGCAAGGCCCCCTTGCGCCGGCGCGCGCCGCAGGGGTAGCGTCGCCGCGGTTCCGGGGATTCATGGGAGTGCAGATGCCGACCCTCGCCTCGATCGGGCTTCTCCTGGCGCTGCTCGGCCTCGGCGGGCTCGGCTGGTGCATCGCCCAGGGCTTCCGCATCCGCCGCGCCAGCCTGCCGGCCGAGGAGGTGCATGCGCAGCTCCACAGGCTGCTCGCGGTCAACCTCGGGTCGGTCGGGGTGGCCGCGATCGGGCTCGCGATGCTGGTGGCCGGGCTGCTGCTCTGATCAGGCGGCCCGCCGCGCCTCGATGCGGCGGAGGAAGGCGACGATGAGCTCGGCCCAGGCGGCGCTGTCGACCGGGCGGGCAAGCGATGCCCGCGCCGCGGCGGCGGCCTCGGCCGGGAAGGAGGTGCCGGCGCGGAGCCGGAGCAGCTCGTCGAGGAACTCGGGGCCGAACTCGGGATGCGGCTGCAGGCTGATGGCGTCGGGCGACTCCGGGTCGCCGTAGGCGATGGCGGCATATTCGCAATGCGGCGAGGTCGCGAGGACGGTGGCGTTCGGCGGCAGCGCGACCACCTGGTCCTGGTGGAGCGCGCGGACCGAGAAGCGGTCGGGCAGGGCGGCCGTCCAGCCGGGGCGGATGGCGAGCCGGTAGTCCTGCACGCCGAGCGCCCAGCCCTTGTCCGACTTCACCGTGCGCCCGCCGAGCGCCTCGGCGAGGATCTGGTGGCCGAAGCAGATGCCGACGAGGGGGACGCGGGCGCGGTAGCAGGTGCGCAGGAAGGACTTGAGCGGCTCGATCCAGGGCAGGTCGTCGTAGACCCCGTGGCGCGAGCCGGTGACCAACCAGGCGTCGGCCTGGGTCGGCGAGGCGGGAAGCTCGCCGGCCACGACGCGGACGGTCGCGAACTCGAGCGTCGGATCGGCGGCGCCGAGCAGGGCCTCGAACATGGCGGGATAGTCGCCGTGGCGGGCCTTGAGGTCGGGATGGACCTCGCCGGTCTCGAGAATGCCGATCTTCATGTCCTGGCTCCTGACGGTCGGATCCGAGATAGGCCGCCGGAGGGCTGCGGTCAACGGCCGCGCGGCCCGGCTGCCGTCGTGCATGCCAGACGGCGATCAAGCGATTGAACTGAAAAGAAAACGGCCGGGCGTTGACCCGGCCGCAAGAAAGGTCGAGACGGGATCAGCTGAAGAACTGCGCGCCGTTGGCCGAGATGGTCGAGCCGGTGATGAAGCCGGCGTCGTCGGCGGCGAGGAAGACGACGATGCGGGCGATCTCGGAAGGCTCGCCGAGGCGGCCGACCGGGATCTGCGGGATGATGCGCTCGTTCAGCACCTTCTCGTCGATCGCCTTCACCATCTCGGTGGCGATGTAGCCCGGCGCGATCACGTTGACGGTGATGCCGGCGCGGGCGCCTTCCTGCGCCAGCGCGCGGGTGAAGCCGATGTCGCCGGCCTTGGCGGCGGAAT
>NZ_CALLYO010000242.1 GCF_937858865.1 uncultured Amaricoccus sp.
ACGCTGGTCAAGCGCATGGAGGAGCTCGGCATCGGCCGCCCCTCCACCTACGCCTCCATCGTCTCCACGATCCAGGAGCGCGAATACGTCCGCAAGGACAAGAACCGCCTCTACCCCGAGGACAAGGGCCGCCTCGTCACCGCCTTCCTCGCCAACTACTTCGGCCGCTACGTCGACTACGACTTCACCGCCGACCTCGAGGAGGATCTCGACCGGGTCACCACCGGCGACGAGGACTGGAAGGCGCTGCTCGCCCGCTTCTGGAAGGACTTCTCCGCCGCCCTCGGCGAGACCGAGGGCCTGCGCATCACCGAGGTCCTCGACAAGATCAACGAGGTCCTCGAGCCCCACCTCTTCCCGAAGACCCCCGAGGACCCCGAGCCCCGCCGCTGCAAGGCCTGCGGCGCCGGCACCCTCTCGCTCAAGACCTCCCGCAACGGCTCGGCCTTCATCGGCTGCTCCAACTACCCCGACTGCCGCTACACCCGCCCGCTCGCCGGCGGCGACGAGGGCGACGCCGCCCTCGACGGCAAGCTCCTCGGCATGGGCACCCCCGGCGGCGCCCTCTTCGAGGAGGACGCCGCCGAACAGCCGGTCACCCTCCACAAGGGCCCCTACGGCTACTACGTCCAGCTCGGCGAGCCGCAGGACGGCCAGAAGCCGCCGCGCGCCTCGATCCCCAAGGGCATGGACCCCGCCCTCCTCACCCTCGAGCGCGCCCTCGAGCTCCTCGCGCTCCCCCGCCAGATCGGCACCCACCCCGAGGACGGCCAGCCGGTCGAGGCCGGCATCGGCCGCTTCGGCCCCTACGTGAAGCACGGCAAGACCTACGCCAACCTCCGCGACCCGGAGGAGGTCTTCACCGTCGGCATGAACCGCGCCGTGGAGCTCCTCGCCCAGAAGGCGCAGCGCGGCGGCCGCGGCACGGCGGCCACCCCGCTCCGCGAGCTCGGCGCGCATCCCGACGGCGGCACCGTCGCCGTCTACCCCGGCCGCTACGGCCCCTACGTGAAGTGGGAGAAGGTCAACGCCACCCTGCCCAAGGAGCTCGCGCCCGAGGCCGTTACGCTCGAGCAGGCGCTCGAGCTCGTCGCCGCCAAGGCGCCGAAGGGCGGCAAGCGCGCCCCGCGCAAGGCGGCGGCCAAGGGCGGCAAGAGCGCGGCCAAGGCCAAGGCCACCGGCTCCGGCAAGAAGCGCGCCCCCGCCTCCTGATCCCTCCGCGCCCGAAGACGGCGGACCTCCGCCCACCCGGCCGCCGCGGCTTGACGACATACCAACCGGTCGGTATGCTCACGGCACGAAATCATCCGGAGCCGTCCGATGACCGCCACCATCACCGCCTTCGAACGGTCGCCCGACCGCGGCCAGGGACTGGCGCGCGACATGCGCGTCCGCTGGGCGCTCGAGGAAGCCGGCCAGCCCTATGACGTCCGCCTCGTCTCGTTCAGGGCGATGAAGCAGCCCGCGCACCTCGCGCTCCACCCCTTCGGCCAGATCCCCACCTACGAGGAGGGCGACCTCACCCTCTTCGAGTCGGGCGCGATCGTCCTCCACATCGCCGAGCGCCACGCCGGCCTGCTGCCGGACGAGGCGAAAGCCCGGGCGCGCGCGATCGCCTGGATGTTCGCCGCGCTCAACACGGTCGAGCCCCCCATCGTCGAGCACGAGATGGCCAGCTACTTCGAGCGCAACCAGAGCTGGTACGCCACGCGCCTGCCGATGCTCGAGGACCGCGTCCGCACCCGCCTCGGCGAACTCTCCCGCCGGCTCGGCGACGCCGAATGGCTCGACGGCGCCTTCAGCGCCGCCGACCTGCTGATGGTGACGGTGCTGCGCCGGCTCGAGGGATCGGGCCTGCTGGAGGCATACCCGAGCCTCTCCGCCTACGTCGCCCGCGGCAAGGCCCGGCCGGCCTACGGGCGCGCCTTCGCCGCCCAGCTGGCGGTCTTCACCGGCCAGCCTCTGGCCGGCTGAACGCCTCCTCAGCGCAGGACGAGCACCGCCACCTTCGCCCGCGCCACCACCCGCGCCGTCTGGCTGCCGAGCATCAGCTCGGACAGGCCGCGCCGGCCGTGCGGCGCCATGGCGATGAGGTCGGCGCCCACCTCGTCCGCGGCCTTGACGATCTCCTCCCAGGGGCTCTCGGCCGTCCGCGTCAGCGTCCCGGCCTCGACGCCGGCCGCCCGCGCCTTCGCCCCGGCCTCGCCCAGCACCTTCTCGGCATGCTCCGCGGCATGGCGGCGATAGACCGCCAGCGATTCCTCGAGCTGCGTCGGGTTCAGCGTCATCACGTGGAACCGCTCGATCACGGTCAGCACCGTCACCTTCGCGCCCAGCGTCCGCGCCAGGGCGATCCCCCGCTCGACCGCCGACGTCGCCAGCTCCGACCCGTCCGTCGGCAGAAGGATGTGCCGGAACATCTCGCCTCCTCCCCTCGTCCCCGCGCCCCCTGTTCTGCCGGCGGCCGGGTGCTACACTCCTAGCATCCGCAGCACAGGGAGGAAACGATGCGATTGACGCGCAGACAGTCGATTGTCCTCGGCGCCGCAGCCTTCGGCAGCCTCGCCGCCGGCTCCGGGCGGGCGCAGGACGCGATGCCCGGCGACGCCTACGAGATCGAGGGCGGCGAGGTGGTGATCCACCCGGTCGAGCATGCCTCCTTCGTGATGACGCTCCCCGGCATGGTCATCTACAACGACCCGGTCGGCGGCGCGGAGAAGTACCGCGGCCTGCCGCCCCCCGGCCTCATCCTCGTCACCCACGAGCATTCCGACCATTTCGACGTGCCGACGCTCGAAGGCCTCGTCGGCGAGAACACCCGCCTCCTCACCAATCCCTCGGTGCACGAGAAGCTGCCCGAAGGCCTCAGGGCGCGGGCCACCGCCATCGCCAACGGCGAGACGACCACGGCGAACGCGGTGGCGATCGACGCCATCCCGGCCTACAACACCACGCCCGAGCGGCTGCAGTACCACCCGCAGGGCCGCGACAACGGCTACGTGCTCACCATCGGCGGCAAGCGCATCTACATCGCCGGCGACACCGAGGGCATCCCCGAGATGCGCGCGCTCGAGGCGAT
>NZ_CALLYO010000243.1 GCF_937858865.1 uncultured Amaricoccus sp.
GATAGGCCTCGGAGGCGACGGAGAGAACCCGCATCAGAAAGCTCCGGACATCAGGGCGCCACGACGGTTCGGTGCTCGCGGGGCGCTCCCGCCCTGCCGGATTTGACCGTCGGCAAATCCGGCCGCGGCCGCCCCTGCGGGGGCGGATGCGCTTCTCGCCTCCGCGCGTCCCGCGCTCCGGCGAACGGCCCGGCCGAGGCAGTGCCCCGGCGCGTCGGGCCGCGACTCGCGGGCCGGGGGCCCGCTTCGGTCGGTCAGGTCCTTCTTCGGTGAGCGCATCACGCCAGCGCGTCGATCATCGGCTGGGTGATCAGGCAGATGCCCGACTCGGTGCGGCGGAAGCGCCGGCCGTCGAGCCCCGGGTCCTCGCCGACGACCAGGCCCTCGGGGATGCGGACCCCGCGGTCGACGACGACCCGGCTGAGCCGCGCGCGGCGGCCGATGTCCACGTCGGGCAGCAGCACCGCCTCGTCGAGGGCGGCGTAGGAGTGGACGCGGACGCCGGTCGAGATGAGCGAGCGGCGGACCGAGCCGCCGGAGATGATGCAGTCGCCGGCGACGAGGGACGAGACGGCGCTGCCGCGGCGGCCGTCGATGTCGTGCACGAACTTGGCCGGCGGCTTGATCTCGGCGTAGGTCCAGATCGGCCAGCTGGTGTCGTAGAGGTCGAGCTCGGGGATGACGTCGGTGAGGTCGATGTTGGCCTCCCAGTAGGCATCGACCGTGCCGACGTCGCGCCAGTAGGCCACCGACTCCTCGGTCGAGCGCACGCAGGAGGCGCCGAAGCGGTGGGCGACCGCCTTGCCGTGCGCGACGACGTAGGGGATGAGGTCCTTGCCGAAGTCGCGGCTCGAGCCCGGGGTCTCGGCGTCGCGGCGCAGCAGGTCGGCGAGGAAGGCGGTGCGGAAGACGTAGATGCCCATCGAGGCGAGCGCGAGATCCGGCTGGCCGGGGATGCCGGGCGGGTCGGCCGGCTTCTCGACGAAGGCGGTGATCCCGTCCTTCTCGTCGACGTGCATCACGCCGAAACCGGTCGCCTCCACGCGCGGCACCTCGAGGCAGCCGACGGTCACGTCGGCGTCCTGGTCGACGTGCTGCTGCAGCATCAGCTCGTAGTCCATCTTGTAGATATGGTCGCCGGCGAGGATGACCATGAACTCCGGGTGGTAGTCCTGGATGATGTCGAGGTTCTGGTAGACGGCGTCGGCCGTCCCCTCGTACCACTGCGTCTCGCTGACGCGCTGGCTGGCGGGCAGGATGTCGAAGCTCTCGTTGCGCTCCGGGCGGAAGAAGTTCCAGCCGCGCTGCAGGTGGCGGATCAGCGAATGCGCCTTGTACTGCGTCGCCACCCCGATGCGGCGGATGCCCGAGTTCAGCGCGTTCGAGAGCGCGAAGTCGATGATCCGCGTCTTGCCGCCGAAGTAGACCGCGGGCTTGGCGCGGCGGTCGGTCAGCTCCTTCAGCCGGCTGCCGCGGCCGCCGGCGAGCACGTAGGCCATGGCGTCGCGCGCGAGCGGCGATGTCCTCTTCTCCACCTCAAGCCTCCCTCGTCGCTTCCTCGTCCGGCGTGCCCTGCGCCTCGTACTCCAGCCAGATCGTCGCCAGCGGCGGCAGGGTGACGAGCGCACCGATGCCGTATTCGCCGTCGGTGGCATCGACGCCGCCCATGTTGCCGACGCTCGAGCCGCCGTAGGCGGCGGCGTCGGTATTGAGGATCTCGCGCCAGCGCCCGGCGTGCGGCAGCGGCAGGCCGTAGCCGGAGCGCGGCACCGGGGTGAAGTTCGAGACGACCGCGACCGGCGGATGCCCGGGGGTCCGCCGCAGCCAGGCGAAGACGGAATATTCCGCGTCGTCGGCGATCAGCCACTCGAAGCCCTCGGGCTCGCAGTCGCGCTCGTGCAGCGCCGGGATCGCGCGGTAGAGCCGGTTGAGGTCGCGCACCAGGGTCTGGATGCCCTTGTGCTGCGCGATGTCGAGCTGCCACCAGTCGAGCCCCTTGGCCTCCGACCATTCCGCCCCTTGCGCGAACTCCTGGCCCATGAAGAGCAGCTTCTTGCCCGGATACCCCCACATGAACGCGTAGTAGGCGCGCAGGTTCGCGAACTTCTGCCAGGCGTCGCCCGCCATCTTGGCGATCAGCGAGCCCTTGCCGTGCACCACCTCGTCGTGGCTGAGCGGCAGGACGAAATTCTCCGAGAAGGCGTAGAGCAGGCCGAAGGTCAGGTCGTTCTGGTGGTACTTCCGGTGGATCGGGTCGAGCGCCATGTACTTCAGCGTGTCGTGCATCCAGCCCATGTTCCACTTGAAGCCGAAGCCGAGCCCGCCGTCCCAGACCGGCGCCGAGACCTTGGGCCAGGAGGTCGATTCCTCGGCGAAGGTCATCCGGCCCGGGTGCTTGCCATAGACCGCGCGGTTCATCGCCTGCAGGAAGGCGACCGCCTCGAGGTTCTCGCGCCCGCCGAAGCGGTTCGGCACCCACTCGCCTTCCTTGCGCGAGTAGTCGAGGTAGAGCATCGAGGCGACGGCATCGACGCGCAGCCCGTCGACGTGAAACTTTTCAGACCAGTAGAGCGCGTTGTTGATGAGGTAGGAGAAGACCTCCTGCCGCCCGAAGTTGAAGATCGCCGTGTTCCAGTCCGGGTGGAAGCCCTGGCGCGGGTCGGCATGCTCGTAGAGGAAGGTGCCGTCGAAGCGGGCGAGGCCGTGCGCGTCGGTCGGGAAGTGCGCCGGCACCCAGTCGAGGATGACGCCGATCCCCGCCCGGTGCGCGCCGTCGACGAAGCGCGCGAAGCCCTCCGGCGGGCCGAAGCGCGCCGTGGGCGCGTAGAGGCCGGTGGTCTGATAGCCCCAGGACGGGTCGTAGGGATGCTCGGAGACCGGCAGGAACTCGATATGGGTGAAGCCCATGTCGGCGACATAGGGGATGAGCCGGTCGGCCAGCTCGTCCCAGCTGAGGAAGCGCTCGCCGTCCCGCTGCCAGCTGCCGGCGTGCACCTCGTAGATCGAGATCGGCGTGCGCCGCGCGTCGGCCTGGCTCCAGAAGTCGCGGTGCGCCTGGTCGCCCCAGTCGTGCGCGAGCTCGGGCGCCACGATCGAGGCGGTGGCCGGCCGAAGCTCCGAGGCGCGGGCGAAGGGGTCGGCCTTCAGCGGCAGGCGCGCCCCGTCCGCGCCGATCAGCTCGTACTTGTAGGCGAGCCCCGGCTCCACGTCGGGGACGAAGATCTCCCAGACCCCGGTGTCGCGGCGGAGCCGCATGCTGTGCCGCCGCCCGTCCCAGGCGTTGAAGTCGCCGACCACCGACACCCGCCGCGCGTTCGGCGCCCAGACGGCGAAATGCACCCCCGCCGCGCCCTCGTGCTCGAGCGGATGCGCGCCCATCTTGTCGAAGAGCCTGAGGTGGCTCCCCTCGCGGATGTAATAGTCGTCCATCGGCCCGAGCACGGGGCCGAAGGAATAGGGGTCGGTCACCCACCATTCGCCGCCGGCGTTGCGCGCCCGGTAGCGCAGCGGCTGGCGCTTGCCGATCGTGAGCGGCCCCTCGAAGAAGCCCGCGTCGTGCCGCCGCTCCAGCACCCCGGCCGACTTGCCGTCGAGGGTGAAGGCCTCGAGCTCGGCGGCGCCGTCGACGAAGGCGCGCGCCACCAGCCTGCGCCCGCTGCCCTGCACCCCGAGCACGGCGAAGGGATCGCCATGATCGCCGGCGACGATCGCGGCGACGGTGGCCGGATCGAGCGGGGCCGTCGCGCCCTTCCTGCCCCTGGCGGGCTCCTTGCTCACGATGCCCCTCCCCGGGACAGTGCGGCTTCGTTCGATCCGAAGGCTACAGAGGGATTCCCCAGATGTCTTGCGCATATTGCCGGATGGTGCGGTCCGAGGAGAACCAGCCCATGCGCGCGGTGTTGAGGATCGCCTTCCGCCACCAGGCGGAAGGATCGGCCCAGAGCGCGTCGACCTGGCGCTGGGCGGCGCAATAGGCGTCGAAGTCGCTCGCCACCATGAAGTAGTCGTGCTCGTAGAGCCCGCCGATCAGCCCGCGGTAGCGCCCCGGATCGTCGGGCGAGAAGACGCCCGAGGCGATCGAGGAGAGCGCCTGGCCGAGCTCGGGCGAGCGCTCGATCACCTTGCGCGGGTCGTGGCCGCCGGCGTGCCGCTCGGCGACCTCCTCGGCGGTCAGCCCGAAGATGATGACGTTCTCCGCCCCGACCGCCTCGCGGATCTCGATGTTGGCGCCGTCGAGGGTGCCGATGGTGATGGCGCCGTTCAGCGCGAACTTCATGTTGCCGGTGCCCGAGGCCTCCATGCCCGCGGTGGAGATCTGCTCGGAGAGATCGGCCGCCGGCACCATCACCTCGGCGAGGCTGACGTTGTAGTTCGGGATGAAGACGACGCGCAGCACCTCGCGCACCGTCGGGTTGCCGTTGATGACCCGGGCCACGTCGTTGGCGAGCTTTATGATCAGCTTGGCGTTGTGGTAGGTCGGCGCCGCCTTGCCGGCGAAGAACTTCACCCGCGGCGTCCAGTTGCGCTCCGGGTGCGAGCGGATCTGGTCGTAGAGCGCCACCGCCTCGATGATGTTGAGCAGCTGGCGCTTGTATTCGTGGATGCGCTTGATCTGCACGTCGAAGATCGCGTTCGGATCGACGCGCAGCTCCAGCCGCTCGCGCACCAGCTTCGCCAGCCGGTCCTTGTTGCGCCGCTTCACCCGGGCGAACTCGTCCTGGAAGGCCGGCTCGTCGGCGAACTTCTCGAGCTCGCGCAGCGCGTCGATGTCGTCGAGGAACTTCGGCCCGATGGTGTCGGCGATGAGCCGCGTCAGGCCGGGGTTGCACTGCTGCAGCCAGCGGCGCGGGGTGATGCCGTTGGTCTTGTTGTTGATCCGCCCCGGGAACATCCGGTTCAGGTCGTGGAAGAGCGTCTCCTTCAGCAGCTCGGAGTGCATCGCGGCGACGCCGTTGATCGAATGCGCCCCGACGAAGGCGAGGTTGCCCATCCTGACCCGCCGCTCGCCGTTCTCCTCGATCAGGCTGATCCGGCGGATCTCGGCGCCCGACATGCCGTGCTCGGCGCGGGCCGACTTCAAGAGCCGCGCGTTGATCTCGTAGATGATCTGCATGTGCCGCGGCAGCAGCCGTTCGAAGAGAGGAACGGGCCAGCTCTCCAGCGCCTCGGGCAAGAGCGTGTGGTTGGTATAGGCGATGCAGCCGGTCGTCAGCGCCCAGGCGGCATCGAACTCGAGCTCGTGCACGTCGGTCAGCAGCCGCATCAGCTCGGCGACGCAGACCGCCGGGTGGGTGTCGTTGAGCTGGATCGCCACCTTCTCGGCCAGGTTGTCGAGCCGGCCGTACTGCTGCAGGTGCCGGCGCAGGATGTCCTGCAGCGAGGCCGAGGAGAAGAAATACTCCTGCCGCAGGCGCAGCTCCTGCCCGGCGGGCGAGGTGTCGGCCGGATAGAGCACGCGGGTCAGCGCATCGGCGCGGTTCGCCTCGGCGAGGCTGCCGGAATGATCGCCGGCGTTGAAGGCGTCGAGCCGGATCGGGTCGATCGGGTCGGCCTTCCAGAGCCGGAGCGTGTTGACCCGCGCCGCGCGCCAGCCGACCACCGGCGTGTCGTAGGCGGTCGCCTTCACCTTCTCCGCCGGAACCCAGGTGAAGCGCTCGCCGCCGCCGTTCGGGTCGTGGTACTCTACCCGCCCGCCGAAGCAGACGTCGTAGGCCGCCTCGCGCCGGTCGAACTCCCAGGGGTTGCCGTGCTCGAGCCAGGTCTCCGGCATCTCCGCCTGCCAGCCGTCGAGGATCTCCTGCCGGAAGAGCCCGTGCCGGTAGCGGATGCCGTAGCCGTAGGCGGGGATGCCGACCGTCGCCATGCTCTCCATGAAGCAGGCGGCGAGCCGCCCGAGCCCGCCGTTGCCGAGCGCGGCGTCCGCCTCGAGCTCGGCGATCTCGTCGTAGTCGACGTCGAGCAGCCGCAGCGCCGCGCGCATCGCCTCGGTCAGCCCGAGGTTCGAGACCGCGTCGCGCATCAGCCGCCCGATCAGGAACTCGAGGCTGAGGTAGTAGACCCGCTTCGCCCCCTCGCGATAGGTCTCCCGCGTCGCCTGCATCCAGTGCTCGATCGCCCGGTCGCGGGTGATGAGGATCACCGCCTGCAGCCAGTCGTGCGGCTTGGCGACCGCGGGATCCTTGCCGACCCGGTAGGCCAGCCGCTCGACGATCTCGCGGGCCAGCGCCTCGGGATCCGAGGCGCGCGGAACGGGCAGGGACTGCAGCGGAAGGTTCATGGCAACTCTCTCGGGCACGCGTGCCGGCAGCGGCCGGCGCGCCGCGTGACGGCGATCGCTAGCGCAAACCGCCGCGGCGGATCAAGGGGAGATGCCCGGCCGACGCCCCTCGCGCGAGATCTCGCGCGCTCGGCAGCGGCGAAGGAAGGGCACCCCCTCCCCATCCGTCCCGCCCGGGGCCCCGGCCCCGGGCAGCGCCCCGAAGGACCACCCTCAGACGGTTTCGCTGCGCGGAAAGCCGGTGCGGCGGGCGGGGCGCGCGGCCTGCCCCCAGGTGAAGCCGCGGTCGTACCAGCGCCGGAGCGACGGCGGCACGCCGACCGGGTTCGGGCGCGGGCGGAAGGAGGGCGTCGTCATCTGAGCTTGCTCCCGAAACAGTCACAGCACAAAGCCGGGGAGGATGCCGCAGGCATGTATCGGCCCCGGGCCACCCGGGGCGCTGGTTGTTTCAACGATCGCGCCCGGCGAGGCTCAGACCGTCTCGCCGATCGCCCCGCGCAGCCCGTCGCGCACCCGCGCCGCGATCTCGAGGAAGTCCCGGCTCTCGCGGATGTGCAGCGGCCGCTCCGGCGGCAGCGTGCTCTCGATCACGTCGGTCACCCGCCCCGGCCGCGGGCTCATCACCACGATGCGGGTGGAGAGGAAGACCGCCTCCGGGATCGAGTGGGTGACGAAGGCGATCGTCTTGCCCGTCCGCGCCCAGAGCGCCAGCAGCTCCTCGTTCAGCCGGTCGCGCACGATCTCGTCGAGCGCCCCGAACGGCTCGTCCATCAGCAGGAGGTCGGCGTCGAAGGCGAGCGCCCGGGCGATCGAGGCCCGCTGCTGCATCCCTCCCGAGAGCTGCCAGGGATACTTGCGCTCGAAGCCGCCGAGCTCGACCAGCTCGAGCACCCGGCGCACCCGCTCGGCCCGCTCCCCCCGCGCATAGCCCATGATCTCGAGCGGCAGCCGCACGTTGCCGCCGATCGTCCGCCAGGGAAAGAGCCCCGCCGCCTGGAAGACGTAGCCGTAGGCCCGCGCCCTGCGCGCCTCGGCCGGGCTCATCCCGTTCACCGTGATCGTGCCCGAGGTCGGCGTCTCGAGGTCGGCGGCGACGCGCAGGAAGGTGGTCTTGCCGCAGCCCGAGGGGCCGATGAAGCTGACGAAGTCGCCCCGATGGATGGCGAGGCTCACGTCGCGCAGCGCCTCGACCTGCCCGTCCCCCGTCTCGAAGACGAGCCCGAGCCCCCGCGCCTCGATGACCGGCGCCGCCCCGTTCATCCGGCCTCCCGCCGCCAGGCGGCGACGATCGCCTCGGCGCTGCGCCTGCCGTCCTCGACCGTCGTCTCGCCGCCCGAGACCGAGATGCGGATGATCTCCCGCCCGCGCCAGCGCCCGTGGCTCGGATAGCAGACGCCCTCCGCCTGCACCGCCGCGAGCGTCGCCCGGGTCAGCCGGTCCCCCTCCAGCCCCTCGCCGCAGGCGAGCGCCACCTGGTTCAGCACCACCTCGTTCAGCACCGAAAGCCCCGGCTCCGCCGCCAGCCGCGCCGCGATCGCCCGCGCCACCGCGCAGTTGCGCTCGATCATTTCGGCGATCCCCCGCCGCCCGAGCGCCTTGACGACCGCCCAGACCGCGAAGGCGCGCGCTCGCCGCGACATCTCCGGCGAGAAGGCCTCGGGCGCCCGGTTCTCGCCCTTCGGCAGATAGCTCGCGCTGATGCTCATCGCCCGCTGCAAGGCGCCCGCGTCCCGCACCATGGCGAGCCCGCAGTCATAGGGCACCTGCAGCCACTTGTGCGCATCCGCCGCCCAGCTGTCCGCCGCGTCTATCCCCGCCGTCAGCCGCGCCAGCCCCGGCGCCGCGCAGGCCCAGAGCCCGAAGGCCCCGTCCACATGCACCCAGGCCCCCTTCTCCCGCGCCAGCGGCACCAGGTCGGCGAAGGGATCGAAGGCCCCGCTCACCACGTTCCCGGCCTGCAGGCAGACGACGATCGGCCCCGCCAGTCCCTCCAGCACCGCGGCCAGCGCCTCGGGCCGCATCCGCCCCTCGCCGTCCGAGGCCGCCACATGCACCCGCTCCGCCCCGAAGCCGAGCAGGCGCAGCGAGAGCCGCACCGACGAGTGCGCCTCGCCCCCCAGCACCACCTGCACCTCGGGCGCGCCGAAGAGCCCCTTCGCCTCCACGTCCCAGCCGGCCCGCCGCAGCAGCTCGCCCCGCGCCGCGGCGAGGGCGGTGAAGTTCGCCATCGTCGCCCCGGTGACGAGCCCGACCCCGGCCTCCGCCGGCAGGCCGAGCAGGTCGAGCACCCAGCCGGCGACCACCTCCTCGACGACGGCCGCCGCCGGCGTCGGGTCGGCGAAGCCACCCGACTGCCCCCAGGCCGAGGTCAGCCAGTCCGCCGCCACCCCGGCCGGGTGCGAGGCGCCGGTCACCCAGCCGTGGAAGTTCGGGCTCGTCATCCCGAGGATGCCGCCCTCGGCCTTGGCGGCGAGTTCCTCGACGACGGCGGCGGCGGGG
>NZ_CALLYO010000244.1 GCF_937858865.1 uncultured Amaricoccus sp.
AGGGCGCGGGCGCGCGGCGATTGCTCGGGGTGATCGCCCGTCAGGTAGCGGACGAGCAGATTGGTATCAATCGCGATCACGGCGCCGCCGGGCCTCGGCCATCACGGCAGCATCCATCTCCTCCAGCGACAGCGGCGGCCCCCGATGCGGCAACAGGCCGAAGACCGCCTCGGGGCGCGTTGCGGCGAAGGCCGGCGCCGGCCGCAGCAGCACGCCTTCCGGCGTCTCCTCGACGAGGAGCCGCGTGCCGGCATCCCAGTCTCGTCGCTCGCGGATCGCCTTGGGCAGGATCACCTGCCCCTTGGTCGAAACCGTCGTCGTCAGCCGCTCCGGCTTGCCCAACCGCCCGTCCTCCTCACGTAAGACGATGGTAAGATAGCCTCGCAGCCCGCGGCATTCAAGCCGCCTCGATCGCCCCGGTGATGAGCCCCGTCACCTCCTCGGGCGAGGTCTCCCCGATCGGCTTGTCGGCGACCTTGCGCCCCCGGCGCAGCACCGCCACCCGGTCGCAGGTCTCGAAGACGTCGGGCATCCGGTGGCTGATCAGGATGACCGCATGTCCCGCCGCCTTCAGCCGCCGGATCAGATCGAGCACCTCCGCCACCTGCCGCACCGAGATGGCGGCGGTCGGCTCGTCCATCAGCACCAGCTTCGGGTCGGCCAGCCGGGTCCGCGCGATCGCCACCGCCTGCCGCTGCCCGCCCGACATCGACTTCACCAGATCCCTCGGCCGCGTCTCCGACTTCAGCTCGGCGAAGAGCTCCCCCGCCCGCGCGTTCATCGCCGCCCGGTCGAGGAAGCGGAACGGCCCCAGCCGCCAGACGAGCTCCCGCCCCAGGAAGACGTTCAGCGCCGCCGTCAGATTGTCGCAGAGCGCGAGGTCCTGATAGACGATCTCGACCCCCTTCTCCCGCGCCTCCACCGGCCGCGCGAAAGTGACCTCCTCCCCGTCGATGCGCATCTCGCCCGCCGACGGCGCGAAGCTCCCGGCGATGATCTTGACCAGCGTCGACTTCCCCGCCCCGTTGTCGCCCATCAGCCCGAGCACCTCGCCGCGCCCGAGCTCGAGGTCGACCCCCTGCAGCGCCTGGATCGCCCCGAAATGCTTGGCGATCCCCTTGAGGCTCAGGACCGGCGCCACCTCACGCCCTCCGCCGGGCGGCGGCATACTGGTCGAAGGCCACCGCCAGCACCAGGATGACGCCGATCACGATCTGCTGGATGAAGGGCGAGACGTTGAGCAGCACCAGCCCGTTCCTGAGCACCCCGATCAGCAGCGCCCCGATCACCGTCCCGACCACGCCCCCGACCCCCCCGAAGAGCGAGGTCCCCCCGATCACCACCGCCGCGATCACGTCGAGCTCGAGCCCGATCCCCGCCACCGCCTCCGCCGAGTTGAGCCGCGCGGCGAGCAGGAACGACCCCAGCCCGCAGAAGAAGCCGACGATGACGTAGACGAGGAACTCCACCCGCCGGGTATTCACCCCGTTCGCGTTCGCCGCCGCGCCGTTGCCGCCCAGCGCATAGACATGCAGCCCGAAGCGCGTGTGCCGCAGCACCACGTGCGCGATCACCGCCGCGGCGGCGAAGATGATGACCGGCACCGGCACCCCCTCGATCCGCCCCTGCCCCCACCAGGTGAAGTCCGGCCCGAAGCCGCTGATCGGCCCGCCGTTCGAGAGCAGCAGCGCCGCCCCCCGCCACGCCGTCAGCCCCCCGAGCGTCACCACGAAGGGCGGCACCCTGAGCCGCGTCACCGCCCACCCCTGCAGCGCCCCGCAGGCCATCCCGACCGCGATCGCCGCCAGGAAGGCGACGATCACCGGGTTTCCCGCGTCCGCGCTCGCCCCGACCGCGAAGCGGCTCTCGAGCCCGCCCTTCGCGACATAGGCCGCGACCAGCCCGGTCAGCGCCACCAGCGAGCCGACCGAGAGGTCGATCCCCGCCGTCAGGATGACGAAGGTCATCCCGATGGCGATCAGCCCCGAGATCGAGACCTGCCGCAGCACGTTCATCACGTTGAGCGGATGCAGGAAGTTCGGCTGCAACGCCGCGAAGACGACGATCAGCAGCACGAGGAAGATCGGCGCCGAATAGCGCGCGAGAAGGTCGATGGGGTCGCGGCGCGCCGGCGCCTGCCCGCTGTGGCTGTGACTCATGGCGCTTCGCTTCCGCGCGCCGGGCCGCCCGCGGCGGCCCGGCAGCCCGACCGGATCAGCTCGCCTCGCCGAGCCGCTCGGCCTTGTCGAGATTGTCCTTGGTGATGGCGATCGGCGTCAGCAGCACCAGCGGCTCGGGCTTCACCCCCTCGCGCAGGAACTTCACCATCTCCTGCATGGCGAGCCGGCTCTGCCCGCCCGGCATCTGCTCGATCGTCGCGAGCAGCCCGCCGTCGCGCACGCTCGCCATCGCCTCGGGCAGCGCGTCGAAGCCGATGATCGCGATGTCGAGCCCCTGCTCCTGCGTCACCTGCAGCGCGCCGAGCGCCATGTCGTCGTTCGCCGCCACGATCACGTCCGGCGGCGAGGCGAGCCCGGCGAGGATCGCCTCGGTCACCGACGCCCCCTCCTCGCGGGCGAAGTTCGCCGTCTGCTCGGCGACGAACTCGTACTTGTCGTTGCCGTCGAGGATGTTGTGCAGCCCCTTGTTGCGGTCGATCGCCGGGCTCGCCCCGGGCTGGCCCTGCAGGTTCACGATCCTCGCCCCGTCGGGGAACTTCTCCATGATGAGGTTCGCCTGCGCCTCGCCGCCCTTCACGTTGTCGGCGCCGACGTGGCCGAGCACCTCGACCCCCTCGACCCGCCGGTCGATGGTGACGACCGGCACGCCCGCCTCGACCGCCGCGCCGACCGCCGGCGCCATCGCCACCGCGTCGAGCGGGCTGATGACGATCCCGTCCACCCCGCTCACCACCGCCGCCTCGACGCCCGCCGTCTGCTTCGGCGTCGAATTCTCCCCGTCGTTGTTGATGACCTCGATCCCGCCGAGCGCCTTCGCCTCGGCGTTGAGCTCGTTCTGCATGTGCACGAAGAACGGGAAGGTCAGGCTCGGCATCGAGGTCGCGATCCGCAGATCCTGCGCCTGCACCGGAGCGGCCGCCAGCATCGCCGCCAGCGCCGCCGGCGCCGCGAACGCCAGCACAGTCTTCAGGCCCATCGTCTCTTCCTCCCTGAAATCGCTCGCTTTCCGGCCGATCGCCGGCGCCGCGCGTTGGTACGTCGGCCGACGCACGCCGGAACTATTCGCGCCACCCCGATTCCCGTCAAGCCATTGCCTGCCGCCGCCCGTGCGGCTACCAGCGGCGCCATGTCCGACTCCGTCCTCATCTTCGACATCGGCAACGTCCTCATCCGCTGGGACGCGCGCCGCCTCTTCCGCCGGCTCCTGCCCGACGAGGCGGCGATCGACGCCTTCCTCGCCGAGATCGGCTTCGACGCCTGGAACCGCGAGCTCGACCGCGGCATCCCCTGGGACGAAGCCGTCGCCGCGCTCAGCGCCCGCCACCCCGGCCACGCCCCGGTCATCGCCGCCTTCCACCACCGCTGGCACGAGACCGTGCCGGGCCCGGTCGAGGGCGCGCCCGAGCTCCTCGCCGACCTCGCCGCCGCCGGCGTGCCGCTCTACGCCATCACCAACTTCTCCGGCGCGAAGTTCGCCGAGACCTGCTCCCGCTTCCCCTTCCTCACCGCGGCCTTCCGCGACGTCGTCGTCTCGGGCGACGAGGGCCTCCTCAAGCCCGACCCGGAAATCTACCGCCTCTGCCTCGCCCGCAACCGCCTCGACGCGGCGCGCGCGATCTTCATCGACGACAGCGCCACGAACGTCGCGGGCGCCGCCGCCGTCGGCATCGACGGCCTCCACTTCACCTCGATCCCCGCCCTCCGCGCCGCCCTCACCGCGCGCGGCTTCCTCCCAGCGGAAACCGCCTGACCAGCCGGAACCGCCCGTCCGCCCCCTCCCCGAAGCGGCAGATCTCCGCGACCGGCACCGGCCCCGCCACGACCGGCGCCAGCGCCCGCGCCAGGACCGCCCGCACTTCCGCGCGCAGCCCCTCCGCCAGCGGCCCGGTCAGC
>NZ_CALLYO010000245.1 GCF_937858865.1 uncultured Amaricoccus sp.
TCGATTCAGAGAAATCCTCGCCCGTCATCTGTCATATGAGTTCGGAGCCCTGGCCGGGGCAGGTCAGCACCCTTGAACTTTCGTGTCGATAACCGTAAGTGATATAGACACTGGGGAATAGGTTAACGGTAGACCAGCGGACTCTGACTCCGTTAGTCCTGGTTCGAATCCAGGTTCCCCAGCCAGTCTAACATCCTGATTTTACAAAAGGAATTTAGGGCGCCTTTCGTTCCCCCAGCCATTTTCTGCCCTTTTTCTGCCCTTTTTCTGCCCTCGCGGTTCTCGTCGCGTTCTGGTTGAGGTCCTCTCGCCGAAACGACGCCTGCGCAGGAATCGCAGGTCGCGCTTTGGGGGCCGGAATGGGCTAGACCCCGAATTAAGCGGATATGCACAGGCAGTATCGGCCCTAAGCCGGCACTGGGCTGAAGTACATCTGCGACGCATCATCCCTCGCGAGGACACCCCCGCCTCGGAGCTTTAGGCCCCATCTATTCCGATAATCGAAGGCAAATGCCGCTTGACCATGAGCTCATTTTTACTGAGCTCCGCCGATGGAACCCTCCAGCGCTGGAAGGACGTTGGCAATGCGAGGAGGTTCCTGCTGATGAAGATGTCCTATGCGCGGCTCCTCGCGATGATCGCGGCATCGACGCTCGCGATGTTCGCGCTGATGTATCTCAACACCTACGCCTGGGATCACGTGCGGTTCAGCGAAACGCGAGCCTATGCCGCGCTCTACATGGGCGCGACAATGGCGGTCATTATGCTGGCCTTCATGCTTGGCATGTACACCAACCGCCGGGCGAACGTCGCAATCGTCGCCGGGAGCGTCCTGCTGTTCGCCGTCGCGCTCTTTCTGCTTCGCAGCCAGGTCACGGTCGGCGACGTCTCCTATATGCGGGCGATGATCCCGCACCACTCGATCGCGATCCTGACCAGCGAGCGGGCGCAGATCACCGATCCCCGGGTTCGTGCGCTCGCGGACGGAATCATCGAGGCGCAGCGCCGCGAGATCGCCGAGATGGAGGCGCTGATCACCGACCTGCAAGGCGGGCCGCCGGCAACGCCAGAAGTCGACGGGAGGTAAAGCGATGCCACTCGATGCAAGCGGGACGAAGACGGCCGAGCTCTACCGCATGGTGATGCCGGATCACCTCTGCCCCTACGGCCTGAAGGCGAAGGCACTGCTCGAGCGCCAGGGCCTGAAGGTCGAGGACCACCACCTAACGACGCACGCGGAGACCGAGGCCTTCGAGCGCGAGCACGGGGTGGATACCACGCCGCAGGTCTTCATCGGCGGGGAGCGGATCGGTGGCTACGACGAGCTCCGGGAGCACTTCGGGCAGGAGGTGCAGCACGAGGGCGACACCAGCTACCGGCCGGTGATCGCCATCTTCTCCGTGGCGCTGCTTATGGCGCTGGCAACGAGCTGGGCCGCCACCGGCAGCCTGCTGACCGTCCGGGCGGCAGAGTGGTTCATCGCGATCTCCATGTGCCTGCTCGGGGTGCAGAAGCTTCAGGACCTCGAGGGCTTCAGCACGATGTTCCTGAACTACGACCTGCTGGCGCGCCGGGAGGTGCGCTACGCCTATCTCTACCCGTTCGGCGAGACGCTCGCGGGTGTGCTGATGATCGCCGGGGCGCTGATCTGGCTCGCGGCGCCGGTTGCGCTCTTCATCGGCACGGTCGGTGCGGTCTCGGTGTTCAAGGCGGTCTACATCGACCGGCGCGAGCTCAAGTGCGCCTGCGTCGGCGGCGGCAGCAATGTGCCACTCGGCTTCATCTCGCTGACCGAGAACCTGATGATGGTCGCCATGGCGCTATGGATGGGGATCGGCGCCGTCTGGTAGATTGGCTCTCCCACGTTCTTGATGCTTGACCTTCCAGTTGCTGGAAGCGGTATGCCCTGAGTCGCCGTGTCCCTCGCGGGTCGCGGCGCCGATCCGCGATGCGCGGCAATTCGTCAGGAGCAGGGCAATGTCACAGGTTCGGATCGATCGGCGCGGGCTGTTGTGCGGCGTAGCTGGCGGGCTCGCCGGAGCGGCGCTTGGCCCGTTTGCCTTTCCGGGGATCGCCCGGGCGACGGCGCCGATCCGCGAACTGGCGGTGCGGTCGCGTGTCATCGAGGTCCAGGGCCGAGCCGCGACGGTCTTCGGCATCGTCGACGAGGCGGGGCGGCCGGGTCTCGACCTCTACCGCTCCGAGGGATTTCACGCCCGGCTCCGCAACGACAGCGCCGAGCCGACCATCATCCACTGGCACGGGCTGACGCCGCCGTTCGGGCTCGACGGCAATCCGCTGTCGCAGCCGCCGATGGCGCCGGGCGAGAGCGCCGAGTACACCTTCGATCTGACGCATCCGGGGACCCACTGGATGCATTCGCACTTCGGGCTGCAGGAGCAGCTCCTGCTCGCGGCGCCGCTGATCGTCCGCGACGACGCCGAGCGCGGCATCGATCGGCAGGACGTCGTCATGTTCCTGCACGACTTCAGCTTCACGCCGGCTGAGGAGATCCTCGCTCGGCTGACGTCGGGGCAGATGGCCCACATCGGATCGGGCTCCGCCGCGATGGAGATGGGGATGGTGCGCGCGCCGGCGAGCGGCATGGACCATGCCGCGATGGGCCATGCGATGCCTGGCATGGTTCATGGCGGGGCCGGCCAGCAAGGCATGGCGGGCATGGATCACGGGGCTGCAGCCGCCGGCGGTCACGGCATCGGGGGCATGGACCTCAACGACGTCGCCTTCGACGCCTTCCTCGTCAACGACCGCGACCTGAGCGATCCCGAGGTGGTGAGGGTCGAGCGTGGCGGACGGGTGCGGCTTCGCATCATCAACGCCGCCGCCTCCACCAACTTCTGGATCGATCTCGGTCCCGCGACCGGCGCCCTGGTCGCAGTCGACGGCCGCGCAGTGCAGCCCGTCAGGGGGCAGCGCTTCGAGATCGCGATGGCGCAGCGGCTCGACATCGAGCTGGATGTGCCATCGGAGGCGGTCGCCCTGCCGATCCTCGCCCAGCGGGAAGGCGACCGCGCCCGCACCGGCCTCATCCTCGCGGCTAGTGGGGCGCGGGTCGAGCGCGTCGCGGCGGAGGCGGGGTCGGTTGCGCCGCCGGTGTTGCTCGATCTGGAGCGGAAGCTCGTCGCCGCCGAGCCGCTTCCGGACCGAACCGCCGACCGGCGCCTCGCCACCGACCTGACCGGCAGCATGGCGCCCTATGTCTGGAGCCTCGACGGCCACGGGTTCGCCGACCGGGTGCCGCTCGAGGTTCGCGAGGGCGAGCGGATCGAGCTCACCTTCGTCAACCAGACGATGATGTCGCATCCGATGCACCTGCATGGCCATCACTTCCAGATCGTCGGCCTCGGCCAGACGCGGCTCAGCGGCGCGATGCGGGACACGGTGCTGGTTCCGGCGATGGAGAGCGTGACCATCGCCTTCGACGCCGACAATCCCGGAGACTGGCCGCTGCATTGCCATAACCTCTACCACATGGCCGCCGGCATGATGACGAGCCTGAGGTATGCCTGACCCGGGGCCGCACGCGGGCGGCCACGGACAGCACACGGCGCCGGCGCCCGCCATGGGCGGCCACGCCGGGCACCTGCCGGCGAGCGGACGGGCGCTGGCGATCTCCGGCTGGCTGACCGGGCTCTACTTCGTCGTCGAGCTCGGGATCGGCCTCTGGACCGGTTCGGTCGCGGTGATCTCCGACGCCTTCCACACCTTTTCGGCCGTCGGCGGGGTGCTCGTCGCGATCGTCGCCGCGCGGCTGGCGCGGCGCCCGGCCG
>NZ_CALLYO010000246.1 GCF_937858865.1 uncultured Amaricoccus sp.
AGCTGGCGCATGACTACCGCGGGTTGATGGCGGTCCTGCCGCGGCTGCGGGTGGTCGGCGGCTGCTGCGGCACCGACCATCGGCACGTGGCGGCGATCAGCGGGAGGTGCGGCCATGCTCATGCGGCTTGAGGCGCCGGCGGTGCGGGCCGCGCAGCCGGAGGATGCGGCGGACCTGACGCAGTTCGTCCTCTTCGCCAGCGAAGGACTGTCGGCCCGCTTCTGGGCCGGGCTGGCCGGGCCGGGCGAGGCGCCGATCGACGTCGGTCGGCGCCGCATCCGCGACGCCGAGGGCGAGATGTCCTGGCGCAACGCGGTCGTCGCCGAGCTGGGCGGCCGGGTGGCGGGCGGGCTCTACAGCCGCCACATCGGGGCGGAGCGGCCGCTCGACGGCATCCCGGCGATCTTCCGGCCGCTGCAGGCGCTCGAGAATCTCGCCGTCGGCACGCGTTACGTGCATGTGCTCGCGACCCATCCCGAGTTCCGGCGGCGCGGGGTGGGCTCGCGGCTGCTCGCCGAGGCCGAGCGCGCCGGGCGGGGGACGCGCGGGCTGAGCCTCGTCGTCGCCGACCGGAACCATGCGGCGCGGCGGCTCTACGAGGCCTGGGGGTTCGTCGAGGAGGCGCAGGCGCCGATGGTGAAGGACGGGTGGGAGAGCGGGAGCTCGAGCTGGATCCTGATGCTGCGCCCCGCCGGGTGAGGGCTTCAAAAGCGGCGGGCGGCGCGCTACATTGGCCGGTGGCGGGTTCTGGCCTTCCCGTGAGGGGCCCATATCCCAGTGGCCGTAAACATTCTCGAGGGAGCTGGCTCTGTGACTGGCCCTGGCCTATCGCATCCGGCGCCCACCTGGTTAGCCAGGCTCTCGGGGATTGCACGCCTCCACGGTCGCGCCGGGCCCGCCGCTTCCCCGACGACATGAACGACCCTTCCGAGAAGGCCGCTGCCCGGCGGGCGGCGCTGGCCGTCCGCGCGGCGGCCCATGCCCAGGGCGCCGGGGCGGCGCGGCTGGCGGCCGGTCACGTGCTCGAGCTCCTCGCGCCGCTCCGCGGCGTGCGCACGGTCGCGGGCTACCTGCCGATCCGCAGCGAGATCGATCCGCGGCCGGCGATGCTGGCGCTGATCGGGGTCGGCTACCGCATCGCGGTGCCGGTCGTGCTGGGGCCGGGGCGTCCGCTCGCCTTCCGGCTCTGGACGCCCGGGATGCGCACAGAGCGGGGGGCCTTCGGCGTCGAGGTGCCGGTGGAAGGCGAGGCGGCCGAGCCCGAGGCGCTGCTGGTGCCGCTCCTCGCCTTCGACGCGGCCGGGCATCGGCTCGGCTATGGCGGCGGCTTCTACGACCGGACGATCGCGGCGCTGAGGGCGGCGCGGGCGGTCGAGGCGATCGGCCTCGCCTATGCCGCGCAGGAGGTCCCGGAGGTGCCGCGCACCGCGACCGATATGCGGCTCGATGCCATCGTCACCGAGGCGGGGGTGCGGCGCCTGGCGTGACGGCCGGGGCCGGTCGCGGCCGAGGAGAGCCGATTCCCATTGCGATGATGACGGGGGGAGTGGCGGAGGGCTCGAGCGCCCGCGCGTAGCTGCGCGGGTGGACGCGCCAGTAGAGCGCCGACACCAGCGCGATGCAGGCGAGGTGCAGCAGCCAGCCGGCCAGGAAGCCGCCGGTCGCGTCGTGCAGGACGGCGACGACCCAGGGCGCCATGGCGGCGATCAGGAAGCCGCCGCCCTGCATGAGCGCGGAGAGCGCGCCGGCCCGCGCCGGGTCGGCCTGGTGGTCGAGCGCGACGATCATCGAGAGGGCGAAGCAGCCGCCGAGGCCGGCGCCGAGGAGTGCCGCCGAGGCGAAGGGCGCGGCCTCGGGGCGGAGCGCCAGCGCGGCGAAGCCGGCGGCCTGCATCGCCAGCGTCAGCCAGAGCCACGGCCGCCGGTCGGCGCGGCCGCCGGCGAGCATCGGCAGCAAGAGCGCCGCGAGCGCCTGGGCGACCGCCATCACCGCCAGCAGGCCGCCGCTGGCGGCGGCGGTCCAGCCGAGCTCGCGGTAGACGGGGGCGAGCCAGGCCACCGCCGTCGAGTAGCCGGCGTTGACCAGGCCGAAGCAGGCCATGAGGAGCCAGGTGCGCGGCCGCCGGAGGAAGGCCGCCGCCGCGCTCCCGCCGGCCGGACTTCCGGCATCCCTTGGCAGGACGCAGACGACGAGCGCGAGGGCGAGCGCGGCCGGCAGCGCCATCCAGGCGAGGCCGGCATGCCAGTCGCCGGTCGCCGCGGTGACGAGCGGCGCCACCTGGGCGCCGAGGGCGCCGCCGCCCATCATCATCGCGGAATAGAGCCCGGTGACCATGCCGACATGGCCGGGGAACTGCTGCTTGATGACGCCGGGGAAGACCGCCTGCACGATCGCGGCGCCGAGCCCGAGCAGCGCCGCGGTCGCGACGAAGAGGCGCAGGAAGGACGCGAGCGCGAGGACGGCGACGGCGGTGACGACGGCGCGCCGCGCGCCGATGCGGGCCTGCAGCGACGGGCCGGCGAAGGCGAAGAGGCCCATCAGCAGCATCGGCACCAGGGTGAGGAGGGCGATGCCCTGCAGGTCGAGGCCGGTCGCCGCGCCGATGTCGGCGGCGAGCGGCCCGACGCCGGTGATGAAGGGCCGGAGGTTGAGCCCGACCAGCGCGACGGCCGCGAGCAGCAGCGCGGAGCCGGCCGTCGCCCCTTCCCGCGCCATCGGCCTAGCGCCGCCCGCGGCGGGCCTGCGCCCACGCTTGGTAGAGGTCGGCGCCTTCGGGGCGCACGGGGAGGTGGCTGATCGCCATCGACTGTTCGGCGAAGGGCCGGGCGAGCTCCTGGTAGAGATCGGCCGTCGACAGGCCGAAGGGGGCGCCCTCGTCGTTGGAACAGGCATAGGCGACCCGCGTCACGCCGGCGAGCCGCATCGCGGCGAGGCACATCGGGCAGGGATGGCCGCTGGCGTAGACGGCGCAGCCGGCGAGGTCGGGCGAGCCGAGCCGGCGGCTGGCGGCGCGGATCGCCTCCATCTCGGCATGGGTCGTCGGGTCGTTGGTGGCGTGGATCTCGTTGACGCCGGTGGCGAGGATCTCGCCCTCCCGGACCACCACGGCGCCGAACGGGCGGCCGCCCGCCTCGACGTTGGCGCGGGCGAGCGCGATGGCCTCGCGCAGAAAGCGCTCTTCGGTCATGGGCATTCTCCTCAGCGGGCGCCGGCGGTGACGAGGCGCGCCGCGATCGCGTCGAAGCCGCGGGCGCGGGCGTGCTGCAGGGGCGTCACCCCCTCGCCGTCCGCGAGATCGGCATCGGCGCCGGCGGTGAGGAGCAGGTCGACGATGCGCTGGTGCCGCGTGCCGCCGTCGCCGAGGATGATCGCCTCGAGAAGGGCGGTCCAGCCGAGGTTGTTGACGTGGTCGAGCTCGACGCCGGCCGCGATCAGCGTGCGCACCGTCTCGACGTGGCCGCGCTCGGCGGCGGGGATGAGGGCGGTGCCGCCGAAGCGGTTGGTGCTCCCGAGGTCGGCGCCGTGGGCGAGGGTCATCTTCAGGATCTCGAGATGCCCGCGGGCGCCGGCGTAGAGATAGGGGCTGTCGTCGATCCGGTCCTTGGCGTTGACGTCGGCGCCGGCCGCGATCAGCGCCCGGGCCGCCTCGATCCGGTTGCCGTGGGTGGCGACAAGGAGGGCGGTCGCCCCGTTGCCGTCGCGCGCGTCGATCTCGGCCCCCTCGGCCAGGAGCTTGCGGACGGCGGCGGCGTCGTTCCTTTCGGCGGCGGCGTGCAACGGGGTTCCGCTCATGGTCTGTCCTGCGGCGACGAGGGGGGCGGGGATCAGCAGCAGGGAAGCGACGGCTGCGAGGATCGAACGGCGCAGCATCGTGGTTCCCGGTTGGAGGTGGCTGTGCCATCCAGATAGGGAGGAACGTCGCCATTTGGAAATTAAATGTTCCGATGTATGATATTCGGCATCTGAATGTGAGTCGTCCCAATGCTCGATCCGCGCCTCCTCCGTGCCTTCGCCGCCATCGTCGATGCGGGGAGCTTCACGCTGGCGGCGGAGCGGCTGAACATGACGCAGTCGACCGTCAGCCAGCAGCTCGCCCGGCTCGAGGACGCGGTCGGGCCGGCGCTGATCGACCGCGGCGCGCGGCCGGTGGTGCCGACGGCGGCCGGCGAGCGGCTCCTCGGCTACGCCCGGCGGATCCTCGCGCTGCAGCAGGAGGCGGAGGCGGCGCTCGCCGATCCGGCCGGCACCGCCTCGATCCGCATCGGCGTTCCCGAGGACATCGTCAGCGCCCAGGCGGCGACGGTCTTCGCCGACTTCGCCCGGCGCCACCGCCGGATCAGGCTGGACGTGACAGCGGGGCTGAGCCGCGACCTGACCCGGCGCTACCGCGCCGGCGAGTTCGACATCGTCGTGGTCAAGGAACCGGAGGCCGGCCCCGACTGCCGGGCGAGCTTCCCCGAGGCGATGGCCTGGTTCGAGAGCGCCGCGGCGCCCGGCGCCTGGCCCAATCCGATCCCGCTCGTCGCCTTCCCGCCCGGCGGCCTCTACCGCGAGCCGATGTTCGCACGCATCGAGCGCGAGCAGCTGCGCTGGTACGTCGCCTTCTCGGGCAGCAGCCTCCACAACGTGCTGGTGGCGGTGGAGGCCGGGCTCGGCCTCTCCCTGCTGCCGCGGCGGGCGGCGGGCGGATATCGCGTGCGGCCCTACGCCGCCTTCGGCACCGAGCCGCCGATGGCAGTCTCGATCTACGCCTGGGAGAGCGCCGGGCCGGCCGGAGAGCTGGTCGAGCGGATGAGCGCGGTCCTCGCCGCCAGGAGCGCCCCGCACGGGTGATGCGCGAGCGCGCTTGCCGCCCCGCCGCTTCGCCGCTAAGCGGGAGCGATGAAGCTCCTCTTTCTCGGCGACGTGGTGGGCCGCAGCGGCCGGACGGCGATCGCCGAGGTGCTGCCGCGGCTGCGGCGCGACTGGGCGCTCGACTTCGTGGTGGTGAACGGCGAGAACGCCACCGGCGGCATGGGGCTGAGCGGGGCGCATGCGGCGCTGCTCTTCGCGGCGGGGGCGGACTGCGTGACGCTCGGCGACCATGCCTTCGACCAGCGCGACATGCTCGCCTATATCGAGCA
>NZ_CALLYO010000247.1 GCF_937858865.1 uncultured Amaricoccus sp.
GGTATTCGACGAGCCCGGTGTCGATGCTAATCATCTGCGCCCCCATGCGGGCCGCGATGCTGTCCGGGAAGAGGCGGTCGATGACCGGCCGCACCTGCTTGGGGTCGAAGATGCCCGAGGCGACCGTCTCGCCCGCGCGCCGCTCCAGCGCCGCCCACGGAACCGGGCAGCCGCGGTAGGAGCCCGAGGAGCGCATCTCCTGCATCACCTCGGCCGTCTGCCCGGTCGGCTGCCTGCCCTCATCGAGGAAGAGCACCGCCTGCCGCACCTCGTAGGCCGCCACAAGGTCGGCCCAGGCCTTCCCGTCGCGGGTCTCCAGGTCGGCCCCGGCCTCGCGCCGCTCCTCGTCCTCGGCGATCAGGGCGGCCCTGTAACGGGTCTCATTGGATCGGTATTCCGCATCCATGGTCTCCATGGAACGGGTCTCTGCCTCGCTCGGGGTGTCCTTCCCGACGAGTTCCGCGAGCGCCTGCCGGATTTCCGACTGGCGGCGCGCGATGGTCACGCTTGCGAGCATGTTCGTCTCCTACTGCTCGGGGTGCCGCCTCTTTCGAGCTGGCGGACGGCGTTTCGCCATTCGATGCGCGCCGGGCTGAGGGGTGCGCCCCCCATCTCGACGCGCGTAACCTGCGCGTGGCAGGAGCCGCAGAGGCTCCGAAGGTTGCCGAGGTCGAAGCCAAGCTCGGGATGCGTCCGCACCGGCTCGACGTGGTGGACTTCGAGCCGGCCCCGCGCGCCGCAGTCGCAGCAGCGGAAGCCGTCGCGCCGGAGCGCCTGCAACCGCAGCGCCCGCCAGCGCGGGGTGCGGCAGACGGCCTCGGAGGGGCGATGCCAGGTCATGCCCACATCGGCCTCCGCACCTGCCGGACGGGCCGCGTCATCATCCGCTCGCCCTCGGCGACCGCGAGGATCGTCGCCGCCGCGCCCGATTCCATGACCCCGCCATGGCGCATGACGGTGATGCGGTCGGCCATGTCGGCGACGACGGCGAGGTCGTGCGAGATCAAGAGCAGGCCCATCTTCCGTTCCTCGGGCAGGTCGCGCAGCAGGTCGAGGATCTGCGCCTGGAGCACGACGTCGAGCGCCGTGGTCGGCTCGTCGGCGATCAGCAGCTTGGGTTTCAGCGCGCAGGCGAT
>NZ_CALLYO010000248.1 GCF_937858865.1 uncultured Amaricoccus sp.
GGGGTGCAGATGCCGCACTGGGCGGCGCCGTGGCGGAGGAAGGCGGCCTGGAGGCGGGAGAGGGTGCCGGCCCCGGCGAGGCCCTCGACGGTGGTGACGCTGCGGCCGGCGGCGCGGGCGGCCGGGGTGAGGCAGGCGCAGACTGGGGCGCCGTCGAGGAGCACGGTGCAGGCGCCGCAGTCGCCGGCGTCGCAGCCGACCTTGGTGCCGGTGAGGCCGGCGTCCTCGCGCAGGAGCTGGGAGAGGCGGCGGGTCGGCGGGGCGTCGAAGGCGGCGGGGCGGCCGTTGAGGGTGAAGGCGAGCGAGGGGCGGAGGAGGTTCACGCGCAGGCCTCGGCGATGGCGCGGCGGAGGAGCTCGGCGGCGGCCTCGCGGCGGTAAGGGGCGGTGGCGCGCACGTCGTCGATCGGGGAGAGGGGGGCGAGGTCGGCCGGGGTGATCGGGACGGTGCCGGTGGTGCCGCGGAGGCGGGCCTCGAGGGCGGGGAGGCGGCAGGCGACCGGGCCGGCGGCGCCGACGGCGAGGGCGGCGGCGGTGATGCGGCCGCCCTCGGTGACGATGCGGGCGGCGACCATGACGATGGAGATGACGAGGTGGGCGCGAGCGCCGAGCTTGCCGAAGGCGGAGCGGCCGGCGAGGGCGCGCTCGGGGAGGAGGACGGCGGAGAGGATCTCGTCGGGGCGGCGGGCGGTGGTGCGCGGTGCCGCGAGGAAGGCGGCGAGCGGGAGGCGGCGGGTGGCGGGGGTGCCGTCGAGGGTCCCGGCGAGGGTGCCGGCGAGCTCGACCTCGGCGTCGAGGGCGAGGAGCGGCGGCACGCCGTCGGCGGCGGGGGAGGCGTTGCAGAGGTTGCCGCCGATGGTGCCGGCGTTCTGGATCTGCACACCGCCGACCCCGGCCGCTGCGGCGCGCAGCGCGTCGCAGGCCGGCGGGAGCGGGGCGTCGCGGATCGCGGCCCAGGGGGTGCAGGCGCCGATGCGGAGATGGCCGTCGCGGCGGGAGATGCCGGCGAGCTCGGGGATGGCGGTGATGTCGAGGACCGGCCCGGCGAGCTCGGGCGCCGTGGTGGCCGGGTAGAGGTCGGTGCCGCCCGCGAGGAGCGTGCGGGGCGCGCGCGCGAGGATCGCCAGCGCGTCGGTCAGCGTCTCGGGGCGGTCGTAGACCATGCTCTCCCGCCAGCACCTCCCGTCGAGGACGCCCCTGTCCGGGCGTTCGTATGTGTGCAAATTAGTTTGCGGCCGGCACCGCGACCTGTCAAGGTTCGGCGCGGGTGCGGCAGCGAGGGGGGAGGGGGCGATGGCGGGGGAGTACCGGCTCGACGACGCGGTGGGCTTCATGCTCAGGCGGGCGAACCAGCGGCATCTCTCGGTCTTCGGCACGGTGGTCCCCGAGGTGACGACGACGCAGCTCGCGGCGCTGGCGCGGCTGGCCGAGCTCGGGCCGATGTCGCAGAACCAGCTCGGGCGGGCGACGGCGATGGACGCGGCGACGATCAAGGGGGTCGTCGGGCGGCTGGTGAAGCGGCGGCTGGTGACGACGACGCCGAGCGAGGAGGACCGCCGGCGGCTGATCGTCGATCTCTCGCCGGAGGGGCGCGCGCTCTTCGAGGCGCTGAAGGAGAGGGCGCACGAGGCGACGGAGCGGACGCTGGCGCCGCTCTCGCCGGCCGAGCGGGAGCGCTTCCTCGCGCTGCTGCGGCGGATCGTCTGAGGGGGCGGTCTGCGCCCTGCTTGACAGTCAGTACTGACTTATCCATATAGGCGGCCTTCCGCGGGGCCGTGCGTCCGGCGGGGGCAAGCTATGCAAGCGCGCAGTCCGCAGGCGCGGGGGCACCCCCCGCGGGAACGCCGGCAGGGCCGGGGCCGCAGGACGCGGGGTGAAGAAGGAAGAACGCGGATGTTCGCGGTGGTGAAGACCGGCGGCAAGCAGTATCGGGTTGCCGCAAACGACGTTATCACGGTCGAGAAGCTCGTGGCCGAGCAGGGCGCGACGGTGAGCTTCGACGAGGTGCTGATGCTCGGCGGCGACGAGGTGACGGTGGGCGCGCCGCTCGTCGCGGGCGCGAGCGTCAAAGCCGAGGTGCTGGAGCAGGTGAAGGGGCCGAAGGTCGTCTCCTTCGTGAAGCGCCGGCGCAAGCATTCCTCGCAGCGCAAGCGCGGCCATCGGCAGCAGCTGACGCGCGTCCGGATCATCGACATCATCGCCGGCGGCGCCAAGGCGGCCAAGGCGAAGGCCGAGAAGCCCGTGGAGGCCGAGCCGGCGCTCGAGCCCGCGGCGGCGAACTGAAGGAGGCCTGAGGGATGGCACACAAGAAGGCGGGCGGCTCGTCCAGGAACGGCCGCGACAGCAAGGGCCGGCGGCTCGGCGTGAAGCGGTTCGGCGGCGAGGCGGTGGTGCCGGGGAACATCCTGGTGCGCCAGCGCGGCACCAAGTTCTGGCCGGGCGCAGGCGTCGGGCTCGGGCGCGACCATACCATCTTCGCGGTGACCGAGGGGCAGGTGAGCTTCCACACCGGCTTCCGCGGGCGCACCTTCATCTCGGTGCTCCCGCCGGCCGCGGCCGCGGAATAGCCGCAGCCCATCGGGCGACAGTATCCCGAGAAGGCCGGCGGCAGCGCCGGCCTTCTCTCGTTTTCGCGCGAGGATTTCCCGATGACGGGAACGAAGCTCCCGATCGAGCCCGAGATCGCGACGCCGCGGCTGCGGCTGCGCCCGCTCCGCGCGCGCGATGCCGCGCTCGTCGGGCTCTACTGCAGCGACCGGCGGGTGGCATTGGCGACCGAGTCGATCCCGCACCCCTATCCGCCCGGCGCGGCGGAGGCCTTCATCGAGCGCGCCGGCGCGGCGGGTACGGAGGAGCGGCACTGGGCGCTCGACAGCGGCGAGGACGGCGGCAACGGGCTGGTCGGGCTGATCAGCCTGCGCCCGAAGGGCGAGGGCTTGGCCGAGATCGGCTACTGGGTGGCGCCGGCCTTCTGGAACACCGGCTATGCCAGCGAGGCGGTCGAGGCGCTGGTCGGGCGGGCCGACGCGGCGGGCCTCGGCGAGCTGGTGGCCGAGGTCTTCCAGGACAATCCCGCCTCGGTGCGGGTGCTGACGCGGGCGGGCTTCGCCTGGGAGGGCGAGGGCGAGGCCTTCTCGCTGGCGCGCGGCGCGATGGTGCCGACCTTCCGCTACCGCCGGGCAGCCGGGAGCACGGCCGGGGGCGGGGCGCGATGAAGTTCCTCGACCATGCCCGCATCGAGGTGCGCTCGGGCGGCGGCGGGGCGGGCTGCGTCAGCTTCCGCCGCGAGAAGTTCGTCGAGTTCGGCGGCCCGGACGGCGGCGACGGCGGCAAGGGGGGCGATGTGATCGCCGAGGCGGTCGAGGGGCTGAACACGCTGATCGACTACCGCTACCGGCAGCATTTCTTCGCGAAGAACGGCCAGCCGGGCGCCGGGCGGCAGCGCACCGGGCGGAGCGCGCCCGACGTGGTGCTGAAGGTGCCGGTCGGGACCGAGATCCTCGAGGAGGACGGCGAGACGCTGGTCGCCGACCTGACCCGCCCCGGCCAGCGGGTGACGCTGGCCGAGGGCGGCAACGGCGGCTGGGGGAACCTGCGCTTCAAGAGCGCGACCAACCAGGCGCCGCGCCGCGCCAATCCCGGCCAGCCGGGGGTGGAGCGCACGCTCTGGCTGCGGCTGAAGCTGATCGCGGACGCCGGGCTGGTCGGGCTGCCGAATGCGGGGAAGTCGACCTTCCTCGCCGCGGTCTCGAACGCGCGGCCGAAGATCGCCGACTATCCGTTCACCACGCTGCATCCCGGGCTCGGCGTCGTCGGGATCGACGGGGCGGAGTTCGTGCTCGCCGACATCCCGGGCCTCATCGAGGGGGCGAGCGAGGGCAGGGGGCTGGGCGACGCCTTCCTCGGCCATCTCGAGCGCTGCGCGGTGCTCCTGCACCTGGTCGACGGCACCTCGGAGACGTTCGAGGACGACTGGCGCGTCATCGTGCGCGAGCTCGAGGCCTATGGCGCGGGGCTGGCGCAGAAGCCGCGCGTGCTCGCGCTCAACAAGATCGACGCGCTCGACGCCGGAGAGGTGGCCGCGCGCTGCGCCCGGCTGACGGCGGTTGCCCGGATGCCGGTGCACGCGCTCTCGGGCGCGGCCGGGCAGGGGGTGACGGAGGTGCTGCGTGCGCTGCGTGCGGCGATCGACGCGGCGCGGGCGCCGCAAGCGGCGGATGCGCCATGGCAGCCATGATCGCGACCCCGCCCGAGCCTGCGGCGGCGGGCTCGGCGGCGCGGATCGCCGCGGCGCGCCGGGTGGTGGTGAAGATCGGCTCGGCGCTGCTTGTCGAGGCCGGGACCGGGCGGCTCCGGATCGACTGGCTCGAGGGGCTGGCGGCGGACGTCGCCGAGCTGCGCGAGCAGGGCAAGGACGTGATCCTCGTCTCCTCCGGCTCGATCGCGCTCGGGCGGCGGGTGCTGCGGCTGCCGGAGGCCGGCCTCTCGGTCGACCAGAGCCAGGCGGCGGCGGCGGTCGGGCAGATCCGCCTCGCGCGGGCCTACGAGACGGTGCTGGCGCCGCACGGGCTGACCGCGGCGCAGGTGCTGGTGACGCTGGAGGACAGCGAGGTGAGGCGGCGCTACCTGAACTCGCGCCGGACGCTCGGGACGCTGCTCGACTTCGGCGTGGTGCCGATCGTCAACGAGAACGACACGGTGGCGACCGACGAGATCCGCTACGGCGACAACGACCGGCTGGCGGCGCAGGTGGCGAGCATGGCGGGGGCCGACCTGCTCTTCCTCCTCTCCGACGTCGACGGGCTCTATACCGCCGACCCGCGCGTCGACCCCGCGGCGCGCCGGCTCGAGCGGGTGACGGCCATCACGCCCGAGATCGAGGCGATGGCGGGCGAGGCCGGCACGACGCTGGCCAAGGGCGGGATGAAGACGAAGATCATCGCCGCCCGCGCCGCGACCCGCGCCGGCTGCGCCATGGCGATCAGCGCCGGTGACGTGCTGCGGCCGATCTCGGCGCTGGCGGCGGGGGCGCCCTGCACCTGGTTCGAGGCGCACGGCGACCCGCGGGTGGCGCGCAAGCGCTGGATCTCGGGGATGAAGCCGCGCGGGCGGGTGACGGTCGACGCGGGCGCCGTCGCGGCGCTCGGGCGCGGCAAGTCGCTCCTGCCGGCCGGGGTGACCGCGGTCGAGGGCGGATTCCGCCGCGGCGACCCGATCGAGGTGCTCGGGCCGGACGGGGCGGTGGTGGCGCGGGCGCTGGCGGGGTACGATGCCTTCGAGGCGCGGCTCATCATGGGGCACCGCTCGGACCGCATCGCCGGGATCCTCGGGCATCCCGGGCGGGCGGCGCTGGTGCACCGGGACGACCTGGCGCTCTGAGGAGAAGGGGCATGGACGCTATGCTCGACGTGACGGCGCTGATGCAGCAGATGGGCGAGCGGGCGCGCGCCGCGGCGGCCGAGCTCGCCCATGCGCCGTCGGCGCAGAAGGACGCGGCGCTGCGGGCGGCCGCGGACGCGATCTGGGCGGAGCGCGCGGCGCTCCTCGCCGCCAATGCCGGCGACATGGCGGATGCCCGCGCGAAGGGGCTCCCGGCGGCGATGCTCGACCGGCTGGAGCTGACCGAGCCGCGGATCGCCGGCATGGTCGAGGGGCTCAGGGCGATCGCGGCGCAGCCCGATCCGGTCGGGCAGGTGATGGCGGAATGGGACCGGCCCTCGGGGCTGCACATCCGGCGGGTCAGGACGCCGCTCGGGGTGATCGGCGTCATCTTCGAGAGCCGGCCGAACGTGACGGCCGACGCAGGCGCCCTCTGCCTGAAGGCGGGGAACGCGGCGATCCTGCGCGGCGGCTCGGAGTCGCTGCGCTCGGCGCGGGCGATCCACGCCGGGCTGGCGGCGGGGCTGGCGGCGGCCGGGCTGCCGGAGGCGGCGATCCAGCTGGTGCCGGTGAGCGACCGGGCGGCGGTGGGCGAGATGCTGACCATGACGCGCTTCATCGACGTCATCGTGCCGCGCGGCGGCAAGGGGCTGGTCGGGCGGGTGCAGGCCGAGGCGCGGGTGCCGGTCTTCGCCCATCTCGAGGGGATCGTGCACATCTACGTCGACCGGGCGGCCGATCTCGCCAAGGCGCGGGCGGTGATCCTCAACGCCAAGACGCGGCGGCCGGGGATCTGCGGCGCGGCGGAGTGCCTGCTGATCGACCGGGCCTTCTGGGAGGCGGAGGGGGCGCCCTTCGTCACCGACCTGGTGGAGGCCGGCGTCGAGGTGCGCGTCGACGACGACCTGCTCGGGCTGCCGGGCGTGGTGCCGGCGGGCAGCGACGACTGGGGGCGCGAGTTCCTCGACATGATCATCGCAGCAAAGCTGGTCGACGGGGTGGACGGGGCGATCGCGCACATCCGCAGGTTCGGCTCGCAGCATACCGACTGCATCCTGACCGAGGACGACGCCGCGGCGGCGCGCTTCTTCGAGCGGCTGGACAGCGCGATCCTGATGCGCAATGCCTCGACGCAGTTCGCCGACGGCGGCGAGTTCGGCATGGGGGCGGAGATCGGCATCGCCACCGGGAAGCTGCATGCGCGGGGGCCGGTGGGGGCGGAGCAGCTCACGAGCTTCAAGTACCTGGTGGAAGGGGACGGGAC
>NZ_CALLYO010000249.1 GCF_937858865.1 uncultured Amaricoccus sp.
TGCATCGTCCCGCCGCACATGCTGCGCGTGCTCGAGATGCGGGGCGACGCCAGGCAGACCGAGATGGCGCGCGCGCTGCTCGGCCACAGCGAGAAGGTGCGCTGCGCGCGGGCGTCGGTCTGCCAGGCCACCCCGATGCTGCGCACCGGTGACGGCGAGGCGGGCTTCGAATCCCCGGCGTTCGTGGCGGCCGCGCCCGAGCGGCATCTGAACCGCGAGGTCTATAGCGGCGAGGGAAAGGCGGCGCTGCCGGGGAAGCTCGTGCGCTCCGAGGGCGGCGCGCCGAGCGGGGATGCCGATGCGGACGCCGCCTACGACGGGGCGGGGGCCGTCTACGACTTCTACTTCGACACCTTCGGGCGCGATTCCCTCGACGGGCAGGGGGCCAGGCTGATCTCGACCGTGCATCACCGGCGGGACTTCAACAACGCCTTCTGGGACGGGCGGCAGATGGTCTACGGCGACGGGGACGGGAAGATCTTCTCGACCTTCCTCGAGACCTCGGTGATCGGGCACGAGATGAGCCACGGGGTGGTGCAATTCTCCGGCGGGCTCGAGTACCAGGGGCAGTCGGGGGCGCTGAACGAGAGCTTCTGCGACGTCTTCGGCGCCATGGTGCGGCAGTTCGCCGAGGGGACGGACGTCCATTCCAGCGACTGGCTGATCGGCAAGGGGATCCTCGGGCCGGAGATCCAGGGGGTGGCGCTGCGCTCGATGAAGATGCCGGGGACGGCCTATTCCGACGCGCTGCTCGGGCAGGACCCGCAGCCCTATCACATGGACCTCTACGTCAGCACGACCGAGGACAACGGCGGGGTGCACATCAACTCCGGCATCCCGAACCACGCCTTCTATCTCTGCTGCATGCTGATGGGGGGGAACTCCTGGGAGGCGCCGGGGCAGATCTGGTATCGGACCATGCAGCAGCTCAACAATCCCTTCGCGAGCTTCGCCGACTGGGCGGCCGGCACGGCGCAGGCGGCGCTGGCGCTCTACGGGGTCGGGAGCCGGGAGGCGATGGTGGTCCGGCGGGCGTGGAAGCTGGTGGGGATTTCGGCCTGAGGTGGGCGGGATTGCGGAGTGCCTGGCGATGATGGTCACGATCACGATCACGACCTCGGGCGGGATCGGCGGCTTCGGGCTGGCGAAGAAGGCCGAGGTGGCGGTCGAGAGCCTGCCCGAGCCGCTGCGCGTCGAGGCCTGCGAGAAGCTCGATCCGGGCGCGCTCGAGGCGCTGGCGGCGAGGAGGCCGCGCGGCGGGCCGGACCGGGTCGTCTATCACATCGTGGTGGTGGAGACGGGGGGGACGGCGAGCTTCGACCTGCCGGAGACGGCGCTGCCGGCGGGCACGCTCGATCTGATCGACGAGCTCCTGGCGCGCGGGCGCTGATCGCCCGGGCACGCTCGGCGCACGCGTGCCTGGGGTGGATGGGGTTGAAAATGCTGGGGTTTTTTGGCGTCTATACGTTGTATTGACACGGGCGGGCGCGCGATGTCCGGTCCGGAC
>NZ_CALLYO010000250.1 GCF_937858865.1 uncultured Amaricoccus sp.
GGGCGGGATCGGGACCGACGAGGGGCACAAGTCGTTCGACGAGGTGGCCGCCGGCATCGCGGCGGCGGTCGACGAGCTGCTCGCCGACCCGGCCCGTGCGGCCGGCGTGGCCGGCGCCATCGCCAATCCGGCCACGCTCGAGCGCGTCGCCGCGGCGCGCGGGCTCGGGCGGGTGGTGCGCGACAGCGCGCCGCTCGCCGAGGGGCGCAGCGCCACCCCGCTGATCGTCGCGGTCGATGCCGCCGACGAGGCGGCCTATGGCGAGGAGCGATTCGGGCCGATCGCCTTCCTGGTGGCGGTCGGGGATGCCGACGAGGGGATCGCGCGGGCCGCGGCGCTCGCCCGGCGCAAGGGCGCGATCACCGCGGCGCTCTACGACACCGACGAGGCGCGCATCCTGCGCGCCGCCGACGCCTTCGGGCGGGCGGGGGTGAACCTCTCGGTCAACCTGACCGGGAACATCTTCGTCAACCAGTCCGCCGCCTTCTCGGACTTCCACGTCACCGGCCTCAACCCGGCCGGCAACGCCAGCCTGACCGACGGAGCCTTCGTCGCCGGCCGCTTCGTGCGGGCGATGTGGCGCCGGCCGGTTGCCGCCTGAACTTCGCCGCCTGACTCAAGCCAGCAACCTGAAGAACCCAACGGGAGGAAACCCATGAAGACCCTGACTGCGCTCGCCACCCTTGCCGCCCTCGGCCTCGCCGGCACGGCCGGGGCCGAGATCCGCATCGGCGCCACGGTGTCCGAGACCGGCCCGGCCGCCTTTCTCGGCGACCCGGAGGCCAAGACGCTGAAGATGATGGTCGAGAAGCTGAATGCCGCCGGCGGCATCAACGGCGAGCAGATCGCGCTCACCCTCTACGACGACGGCGGCGACCCGAACAAGGCGCGCACCTTCGCCACCCGCCTCGTCGAGGACGACGAGGTCGTCGCGATCATCGGCGGCACCACCACCGGCGCCTCGATGTCGATCATCCCGGTGGCCGAGGACGCCGAGATCCCGTTCATCTCGCTCGCCGGCGCGATCGAGATCATCGACCCGGTCAAGGAGTGGGTGTTCAAGACGCCGCACACCGACCGCATGGCCTGCCAGAAGATCTTCGAGGACATGCAGGCGCAGGGCATCAGCAAGATCGGCATGATCTCCGGCACCGACGGCTTCGGCGCCTCGATGCGCGCGCAGTGCCTCGAGGTGGTCGGCGACTACGGGATCGAGGTGCTGGCGGACGAGAGCTACGGCCCGACCGACGCCGACATGACCCCGCAGCTCACCAACATCAAGAACACCGCGGGGGTGCAGGCGGTGCTCAATCCCGGCTTCGGCCAGGGCCCGTCGGTGGTCACCCGCAACTTCCGGCAGCTCGCCATCGACCTGCCGCTCTACCAGAGCCACGGCGTCGCCTCGAAGGGCTTCATCGACCTCGCCGGCCCCGAGGCGGCCGAGGGCGTGCGGCTGCCGGGCACGGCGCTCCTCGTCGGCGACCTGCTCGCCGACGACGACCCGCAGAAGCCGGTCGTGACGGCCTACGTCGAGGAGTACCAGGCCGCCTACGGCGAGGCGCCCTCGACCTTCGGCGGCTACGCCCACGACGCCTTCGCCATCCTGGTCGACGCGCTGACCCGCGCGGGCTCGGCCGAGCCGGAGGCGATCCGCGACGCCATCGAGCAGACCGCGGGCCTCGCCGGCACCACCGGCGTCGTGACCATGACCCCGGAGGACCACCTCGGCTTCGACCTCTCGGCGTTCCGCATGCTCGAGATCAAGGACGGCGCCTGGACGCTGGTCCAGTAACCCGCCGGACGCCCGGGGGCCTCTCTCCCCCCGGGCGCCACCTTCCCCCGCCCTTTCGCTGGAGCTCGACGCCGATGGCCGAACTCATGCAATTCCTCTTGTCCGGCGTGACCGTCGGCGCGGTCTACGCGCTGGTCGCCCTGGGCTTCACCATCATCTACAACGCCTCGGACGTCGTGAACTTCGCCCAGGGCGAGTTCGTGATGCTCGGCGGCATGATCACGGTCTTCGCCCACATGGCCGGCCTGCCGCTGCCGCTGGCCGCGCTCATCGCCATCGCCGGCACCGCCGCCGCGGGCGTCCTCCTCAACAAGCTCGCCATCGAGCCCGCCCGCGGCGCCCCGGTCGTCTCGCTCATCATCATCACCATCGGCGCCTCGATCTTCATCCAGGGCGTGGCGCAGCTCGTCTTCGACAAGCAGCTGCACCGCTTCCCGGCCTTCTCCGGCGACACGCCGATCCGCATCCTCGGCGCCACGATCCTGCCGCAGTCGCTCTGGGTCCTCGCCGGTGCCATCGCCGTCTTCGTCGGCCTCTGGGCCTTCTTCACCAAGACGCTGACCGGCCGCGCCGTCCTCGCCACCTCCAACAACCGCCTCGCGGCGCAGCTCGTCGGCATCAACACCAACTGGGTGATGACGCTCTCCTTCGCGCTCTCCGCCGCCATCGGCGCGCTCGCCGGCGTGCTCGTCACGCCGATCACCAACATCAGCTACGGCGTCGGCATCGCCTACGCGCTCAAGGGCTTCGCCGGGGCGATGCTCGGCGGCATGGGCAGCCCGATCGGGGCGCTCGTCGGCGGCATCCTGCTCGGCCTGATCGAGGCGCTGACCGCGGGCTACCTGAGCTCGGTCTACAAGGACGCCGCCGCCTTCGTGGTGATCCTCGTCGTGCTCTTCGTGATGCCGCAGGGCCTCTTCGGCCGCAAGTCGACGGACCGGGTGTGACCATGACCACGAAACGCGTCACGCTCCTCATCCTCGCGATCATCGTGATCGCCTCGCCCTTCTTCTTCCCGTCGAACTACTACTACCGCGTCGGCTCGCTGATCTTCGTCAACGGCCTCGCCGTCACCGGCATGGTGATCCTGATCGGCTACGCCGGGCAGATCAGCCTCGGCCACGCCGGCTTCGCCGGGATCGGCGGCTACGCCTGCGCGCTGGCGCCGGTCCACCTCGGCCTCCACCCCGGCCTCGCCGCCATCCTCGGCGCCGCCATCTCCGGCGCGCTGGCCTGGGCGGTCGGCCGGCCGGTCCTCCGCCTCAAGGGCTACTACCTCGCGGTGGCGACGCTCGGCCTCGGCATCCTCGTCTCGATGGTGCTCGCCAACGAGGCCTGGCTGACCCGCGGGCCGGACGGCATCGAGGTGCCCGACCTCGGCCTCAACGACCTGCTCGAGGCGGTCGGCATCGACCTCTCCAACTCGCAGTTCTGGTACTTCTTTTCCGGCCTCGTGCTGGTGATCGGCGCCTGGGTCGCGCTCAACCTCTACGACAGCCCGACCGGGCGCGCGCTCCGTGCGCTGCACGGCTCGGAGATCGCCGCCCGCACCGTCGGCATCGACGTCGCCCGGCTCAAGCTGCAGGCCTTCGTCATCTCGGCGATCTACGCCTCGCTCTCGGGATCGCTGCTCGCCTTGCAGAACAAGTTCATCACCCCGGACGTCGCCGGCTTCATGCACTCGATCGAGATGGTCACCATGGCCGTGCTCGGCGGGGTGGGCTCGGTGCTCGGCGCCTTCTTCGGGGCGACGATCCTGACCACGCTGCCGCAGGTGCTGACCGTCTTCCAGGAGTACGAGCAGATCCTGCTCGGCCTGGTGATGATGCTCTGCATGATCTTCATGCGCGAGGGGCTGCTCCCGAGCATCCTGCGCGCGCTGAGGGGGAAAGACAAATGACCACGCTCCTCGAAGTCTCCGGGCTAGGCATCACCTTCGGCGGCCTCAAGGCGGTCAACGACGTGAGCTTCCGCGTCAACCCCGGCGAGATCGTCTCGGTCATCGGCCCGAACGGCGCCGGCAAGACCACGCTCTTCAACATGATCTCGGGGGTCTACATCCCGAGCGAGGGCAGCGTGAAGCTCGACGGCCAGGACGTGACCGGCTGGGACCCGTTCCTGCTCGCCCGCCGCGGCCTCTCCCGCACCTTCCAGAACCTGCAGATCTTCCAGACGATGACGGTGCTCGAGAACGCCGTCGCCGGCTTCCACCTGCAGGAGAAGGGGCCGCTGCTGGCCGACCTCCTGCACCTTCCCTCCATGAAGGCCCGCGCCCGCACGGCCGAGGCCGAGGCCCGCGCGCTCCTCGACCGCGTCCGCCTCGGCAACGCCGCCGAGAAGGAGGCGAGTTCGCTCTCCTACGGCGCGCTGAAGCGGCTGGAGATCGCCCGGGCGCTGGCGCTGAAGCCGCGCGTCCTGCTCCTCGACGAGCCGGCGGCGGGCTGCAACGCGGTCGAGACCGAGGAGATCGACCACCTGATCGCCGAGGTCGCCGCCTCCGGCGTCGCCATCCTGCTGGTGGAGCACGACATGAAGATGGTCATGCGCATCTCGAACCACATCGTCGTCCTCGACCACGGCGAGAAGATCGCCGAGGGCGAGCCGGCGGTGGTCAGCCGCGACCCCAAGGTCATCGAGGCCTATCTCGGCCCCGACTCGCAGGTGGAGGCGACCCATGCTTAACGTCGAGGGCCTGCGCTCGCGCTACGGCCGCATCGAGGTGCTGCACGGCATCGACCTCGCGGTCAATTCAGGGGAAATCGTCACCGTGGTCGGCGCCAACGGGGCCGGCAAGACGACGCTCTTGCGCTGCCTCTCCGGCGTGCAGCCGGTCACCGGGGGCACGATCACCTTCCGCGGCGAGAACTTCACCACGGTTCCCGCCTACAAGCGGCTCGGCCACGGCCTCGCCCAGTCGCCGGAGGGGCGGCAGATCTTCACCAACCTGACGGTGGAGGAGAACCTGCGCCTCGGCGCCTTCCTCTATGTCGACGACCGGGTGGAGAAGGACATGGCGAACGCCTTCGCCATGTTCCCGATCCTGAAGGAGAAGCGCAACCTCGTCGCCGGCGGCCTCTCGGGCGGGCAGCAGCAGATGCTGGCGATCGCCCGCGCGCTGATGGGCCGGCCCTCCTGCCTGCTGCTCGACGAGCCGTCGATGGGCCTCGCGCCGATCATCGTCGCGCAGATCTTCGACGTGGTGAAGAGCATGCGCGATCTCGACGTGACCGTGCTCCTCGTGGAGCAGAACGCCTTCGGCGCGCTGAAGATCGCCGACCGCGGCTATGTCCTCGAGACCGGCCGGGTCACCATGGAGGGGGCGGCGGAGGAGCTGATCGCCGACCCGCGCATCCGCGAAGCCTACCTGGGGATCTGATATGCCCGTCTCCATCGCCCGCGAGGGCCGCGTCGCCGTCGTCACCGTCGACAACCCGCCGGTGAACGCCCTGAGCCAGGCCCTCCGCCAGTCCCTCTGGGACGCGGCGGAGGCGCTCGACGCCGACCCCGCGGTCGATGCCGTCGTGCTCCTCTGCGCGGGGCGCACCTTCATCGCCGGCGCCGACGTCACCGAGTTCGGCAAGCCGCCGCAGCCGCCGCACCTGCCCGACCTCGTCGCCCGCATCGAGGCGGCGAGGAAGCCCTGGACCGCGGCCATCCACGGCTCGGCGCTGGGCGGGGGCTTCGAGGTGGCGCTCGCCTGCCGCTTCCGCGTCGCGCTGCCCTCGGCCTCGGTCGGCCTGCCGGAAGTGACGCTCGGCATCGTGCCGGGGGCAGGGGGGACGGTCCGGCTTCCCCGCCTCGTCCCGCCGACCGCCGCCGTCGAGCTCGTCACCACCGGCCGGCCGGTGAAGGCGCCGCAGGCGCTCGAGCTCGGGCTCGTCGACCGGATCGTCGAGGGCGACCTCCGCGCTGGCGCCGTCGCCTTCGCCGCCGCGCTTCCGCCGCTGCCGGCGCAGCTCCGCGAGCGCGCGCCGATCGCCGCCGAGCCCGGCTTCTGGGAGGAGGCCGAGACGGCGGTGAGAAAGGCGGCCCGCGGCGAGGCCGCGCCGCTGCGGGCGCTGGCCTGCCTGCGCCGCGCCACCGAGGCCGACTTCGACGCCGCCATGGCCTTCGAGCGCGAGACCTTCCTCGCGCTCCGCGCCTCCCCCGAGGCGGCCGCGCTGCGCCACGTCTTCTTCGCCGAGCGGGCCGCGGCGCGGCCGGCGTCGGTCAAGGGCGTGGAGCCGCGGCCGGTCCGCAGCGCCGCGGTGATCGGCGGCGGCACCATGGGGGCCGGCATCGCCGCCGCGCTGCGCGACGCCGGCCTGCCGGTGACGCTCGTCGAGCGCGACGCCGACGCGCTCGACCGCGGCCTCGCCACCCTGCGCGGCATCTTCGACGGCGCGGTGAAGCGCGGCCGCCTCTCCGAGGCCGACGCCGCCCGGCGCATGGCCGGCGTCGAGGGCAGCACCGACTACGCCGCGCTCGCCGACACCGACCTCGTCGTCGAGGCCGTCTTCGAGGACCTCGCCGTCAAGCGCGCCGTCTTCGAGCGGCTGGCGAGCGCCTGCCGGGCGGACGCGATCCTCGCGACCAACACCTCCTACCTCGACCCTCGCGCCATCGCCGAGGGCCTTCCCGATCCGTCGCGCTTCATCGGGCTGCACTTCTTCAGCCCGGCCAACGTGATGAAGCTGCTCGAGATCGTCCCGACGCCCGAGACGGCGCCCGAGACGCTGGCCACCGGCTTCGCCCTCGCCGCGAAGCTCCGCAAGATCCCGGTACAGGCCGGGATCTGCGACGGCTTCATCGGCAACCGAATCCTGAAGCGCTATCGGGCCGCCGCCGAGGCGCTGGTGCGGCGGGGCGTGGCGATCGCCGACATCGACGCCGCCATGCGCGCCTATGGCTTCGCCATGGGGCCGTTCGAGGCGCAGGATCTCGGCGGCCTCGACATCGCCTTCCTGCAGCGCGAGGGCGCCCGCCAGCGGGGCGAGGACGTCCCGGGGACGCTCGGCGACATCCTCGTGCGCGCCGGGCGCAAGGGCCAGAAGACCGGGGGAGGGTGGTACGACTACGCCCCGGGCGAGCGGCGGCCGCAGCCGTCGGCGGAGGTTGCGCGGCTCCTCGCCGGCGAGGTCCGCGCCGGCGACGCGCCGGCCGACATCGCGGGCCACCTCGTCGCCGAGATGGCGGCGGAGGGCGCGGCCATCCTCGCCGAAGGCATCGCGGCGCAGCCGTCAGACATCGACCTCGTCGAGATCCACGGCTACGGCTTCCCGCGCCGCCGCGGCGGACCCATGTTCCAGTCGGCCCTGGCAGCCGCCGGTTGACCTTGGTTGAGGAGTGGTTAACTGGCGCTGATTTGTCCGGGTAAATCAACGGCTTAGCGAGAGCCCGCACTGTGCGGAGATCGTGCGGGGCGCCGGTCGCGGACCCGTCCGGCCGCGGCGTCGCCGCCGCGGCCGGACCGGCGTGGGGGCTCACATGTGGAGCATCCGCCCGTAGGCGTCGAGCACCGCCTCGTGCATCATCTCGCTCAGCGTCGGATGCGGGAAGACCGTGTTCATCAGCTCGACCTCGGTCGTCTCGAGCGTCCGGCCGACGACATAGCCCTGGATCAGCTCGGTCACCTCGGCGCCGACCATGTGCGCGCCGAGGAGCTCGCCCGTCTTGGCGTCGAAGACGGTCTTGATCATCCCCTCGGGTTCGCCGAGGGCGATGGCCTTGCCGTTGCCGATGAAGGGGAAGTGGCCGACCTTGACCGCGTAGCCCTGCTCCTTGGCCTTCGCCTCGGTCAGGCCGACGCTCGCCACCTGCGGCTGGCAGTAGGTGCAGCCGGCGATGGAGGTGCCGGGCGTCGGGTGCGGATGCTGCCCGGCGATCAGCTCGGCGACCATGACCCCCTCGTGCATCGCCTTGTGGGCGAGCCAGGGCGGGCCGGCGATGTCGCCGATGGCGTAGAGACCGTCGACGCCGGTGCGGCAGTATTCGTCGACGACGACATGGGTGCGGTCGACCTTCACCCCCGCCTCCTCGAGGCCGAGGTTCTCGACGTTGCCGACGATGCCGACGGCGGAGATGACGGTGTCGAAGTCGGCGGTGGTGGTCTTGCCGCCCTGCTCGATGGTGGCGGTGACCTTGTCGGCGCCGCGGTCGAGCTTCTTGACCGTGGCCCCTTCGAGGATGGTCATCTTCTGCTTCTGGAACTGCTTCTTGGCGAAGGCCGAGATCTCCTCGTCCTCGACGGGCAGGATGCGCGGCAGCACCTCGACGACCGTCGTCTCGGCGCCGAGGGTGTTGTAGAAGCTCGCGAACTCGATGCCGATGGCGCCGGAGCCGATGACCAGCAGCTTCTTCGGCATGTGCGGCGGCATGAGCGCGTGCTTGTAGGACCAGACCCGCTTGCCATCGGCCTCGAGGCCGGGGAGGTCGCGGGCGCGGGCGCCGGTGGCGATGATGATCGCCTTGGCCTCGATCTCCTCGCTGCCCTTGTCGGTCCTGACGCTGATCTTGCCCTTGCCGGCGAGTTTCGCCTCGCCCATGACGACGGTGATCTTGTTCTTCTTCATCAGGAAGCCGACGCCGCCCGAGAGCTGCTTGGCCACGCCGCGGGAGCGCTTCACCACCGCGTCGATGTCGTAGCCGACGTTCTCGGCCTTGAGGCCGAATTCCTTGGCCCGGTGCATCAGGTGGAAGATCTCCGAGGAGCGCAGCAGCGCCTTGGTCGGGATGCAGCCCCAGTTGAGGCAGATGCCGCCGA
>NZ_CALLYO010000251.1 GCF_937858865.1 uncultured Amaricoccus sp.
GCACACGTCTACCCGTGCGACCTCTCCGACCTCGACGCGATCGACGACCTCGCCCGGCGGCTCGGATTCGCGCGGCGGGCGCGGGCCTCGACGGCCATGTCGCGGGCGGCCCTGGCGCCGCCGGCGGCGGCGGTGGCGGCGCGGCCGGTCAGCTGGTGCGCCCCGGCGTAGAGGACGACCGAGCCCTGGGCGAGGAAGCGCAGGAAGCCCTTCGCCTCGGCCCAGGTGACGCCGAGCGCGTAGCCGGTCGCGCCGACGAAGGCGACGGCCAGCGCCGGGGCGACGATGCCGAGCGCCTGCGCCGGATCGACCGGCAGGACGGAGAGGAGCGCCCCGAGGGTCGCGTCCCCGAGGAGCCCGCCGAGGCCGTAGTCGTGCACCCAGCCGGCGGGCGGCACGTGGGTGGCCGCGAAGGTCGCCGCGACGAGGAGCGCGACCGGGGTGACGATGGCGCGGGAGAGCAGCCGCCCCTCGCCGACATGCGCGAGGAAGCGCAGGCCCCAGGCGCCGAGCCCGGCGGCGATGCCGTAGGCCGCCCAGCCGAGCGCCCGGTGCAGCGGATCGGCGATCGAGGCGCCGACGAGGCCGAGCGCGTTGCGCGGCGCCTCGTCGGTGGCGCTGAACAGGCTCGGGTCGTCGGGGTTGTAGGTCCAGATCATCGTCGCGGCGACGGCGGCGATGCCGACGAGCAGCAGGCCGATCAGCTCCGCCCCGCGCCGGCGCAGGGCGAGCTCGGTGTCGCTCTCCATCAGGGGGGCGCGGCGCTTCGCTTTGCTGTGGCTGGCCATCTACTCGACCTCTCGCTTTCCGGCAGGCAGGGGCGCCACCCGGCCGCTCCCGCAACTCGTTGATCCCGTTTCCGGCCCGTGCGGACCGCCGCTCCAAGACATCCGCCCGCTCATCCCGACCCGACCTCGGCCGCACCCGCCGCGCCGGCGAGGGTCGCGCGGATCGCCTCGAGCCCGCGCCCGACCTGCGCGGCATCGGCGACGAGCGCGACGCGGACATGGCGCGCCCCCGGGTTCCCCGCCCCGGCGGTCGCACGGCCGAGATAGCCGCCGGGCAGCACCCGCACGCCGGTCTCGCGGTAGAGCCGGAGCGCGAAGGCCTCGCCGTCGCCGACGTCGAGCCAGAGGAAGAAGCCGCCGTCCGGCGCCCGATAGCCCGGCAGGTCGCCGAGGATGCGGTCGGCCAGGGCGAACTTCTCGGCGTAGAGCGCGCGCGAGGCCTCGACATGCGCCTCGTCGCGCCAGAGCGCGGCCGAGGCGCGCTGCAGCGGCAGCGGCACCGGCGCCCCGCCGTAGGCGCGGAGCTGGCGCATGGCGGCGATGGCGCGCGGCCCGCCGGCGGCGAAGCCCGAGCGCAGGCCGGGCGCGTTCGACCGTTTGGAGAGCGAGTTGAAGACCACCACCCGCTCGGGGTCCGCGCCCGCGGCGGCGGCGATCTCCAGCGCCCCCGGCGGCGGCGTCTCGCGCCAGATCTCGGCATAGCATTCGTCGGCCAGCAGCATGAAGTCGTGCTTC
>NZ_CALLYO010000252.1 GCF_937858865.1 uncultured Amaricoccus sp.
CGCGCTCGATGACCAGCGGCCCGACCTCGAGGTGCTTCCTGGCGTTGGTATAGGCATGCAGGTGATAGGCGATGTCGCGCCCCTCCTGCGAGTTCGGGTTGGGCCTCGGCACCTCGGTCATCTCTCTCTCTCCCTGCGGACGGCGCTCAGGCGTGCTGCCCGCCGTTGATGTGGATCTCCGCGCCGTTGATGTAGGAGGAGCTCCCGGTGCAGAGGAAGTGGATCGTCTCGGCCACCTCGGCCGGGTCGCCGAGCCGGCCGAGCGGCACCTCGCTCGCCACGAGCTCCTCGGTGCCGGGCGAGAGGATCGAGGTGCGGATCTCGCCCGGCGCGATGGCGTTGGTGCGGATGCCGAGCGGCCCGAGCTCGTGCGCCATCTCGCGGGTCAGCGCCGCGAGCGCCGCCTTGGAGGCGGCATAGGCGACCCCGGCGAAGGGATGCACCCGCGAGCCGGCGATCGAGGTGACGTTGACGATCGAGGCCCTGGCCCGCTCGAGCTCGGGCAGGAGCGCCCGGACGAGCAGCGCGGTCGAGACGAGGTTGACGTTAAGCACATGCGTCCAGGTGCGCGCGTCGGTCTCGCGTACGCCGAGCCGGCCGTGCTCGCCGCCCTTGGGCGAGATGCCGGCGTTGTTGACCAGCGCGTGCAGCCGTCCGTCCTTCAGCCGCGAGCGCACGTCGGCGGCGAGCCGCTCGATCCCGCCGAGGTCGGCGAGATCGGCCTGGATGTGCGACTCGCGCGCCGAGGGCCAGGCGCATTCCTCCGAGAAGGGCTGCCGCGAGACGGTGAGGATGCGCCAGCCGCGCGCCTGGAAGAGCCGGACCGTCGCATGGCCGATCCCGCGGCTCGCCCCGGTCAGGAGCATGGTGCGCTGCTCGTCCGCCATCGGCCCTCCTTCGGCCGCCTTCCTGCGACTTGTCCCTTGTCCCGCCATTCGCCCGGCGGGACAAGACGCATGCTCAGCCGCGCTCCTCGTGTCCCGCGATCAGCGCCTGGGCCAGCAGCAGGCCGAGGTGGCGCTGCTCGGCGCCGTCCGAGCGCGAGTTCAGCAGCACCGGCACCCGCGCTCCGATGACGAGGCTCGCGGTCCGGGCCCGCCCGTGCAGCTTCCACGCCTTGACCGTCGCGTTCCCCGCCTCGAGGTTCGGGAAGAGGATGAGATCCGCCCGCCCCGCCACCGGCGACCCGGCGAGCCCCTTGGCGGCGGCCGCCTCCGGCGAGAGCGCCACGTCGTAGCCGAAGGGGCCGTCGACGACGAGCCCCGGCAGCTTGCCGGCGCGCGACTCGGCGGCGAGCGCCGCGGCGTCGGCCGTCGCGGGCTGGCCGGGGGTGACCTTCTCCGAGGCGGCGATGGCGGCGACGCGGACTTCGGCGAGCCCGAGCCCGGCGAAGAGCGGACGGGCATTGCCGACGATCGCCCGCTTCTGCTCCAGC
>NZ_CALLYO010000253.1 GCF_937858865.1 uncultured Amaricoccus sp.
CGCACGACGACGGGCTGCGACTCGTCCTCGTCATCACCGGCAAGGGGCGGCCGGACGCCTTCGCGATCCAGCCGCACCGCCAGGGCATCCTGCGCCACAGCCTGCCGCACTGGCTGGCGGCGCCGCCGCTCAGCGCCCATGTCCTCCAGGTCGCGCCCGCCCACCAGCGCCACGGCGGGGGCGGGGCCTTCTACGTCTACCTGCGCCGCCGGCGCGAGCGGCCGTGACTGCGGCCGTGACTGCGGCCGTGACTGCGGCCGTGACTGCGGCGCCGCGTGGCGTTGCGCCGGGCCGGCGTGCTGGCTAGGTTCGGGCGCGAGGAGGAACCGGACCGATGCCCGAGACCCTGTTGCAGCCCCTGCGCCCGCTCGAGGTGGCAACCGACCGGCCGCTCCGCGTCGATGCCGCGCTCACCTTCATCGGCGTGATCCGCACACCGTGGAAGACCCGCGACGAATGCCCGAAGCAGGGCGACCGCGAGGCGGGCCCGGAGTGCCGGCTCGAGTTCGAGGCCCCCTGGGGCGAGGCGCTCGACGGGATCGAGCGCTACACGACGCTCGAGGTCCTCTACTGGCTGCACCGCTCCCGCCGCGACCTGATCCACCAGGCCCCCGCCCATGCCGGCGGGACCCGCGGCACCTTCGCGCTGCGCTCGCCGATCCGTCCCAATCCGATCGGCACCTCGATGGTCCGCCTCCTGCGCCGCGAGGGCTCGACGCTGGTGGTCCGCGGCCTCGACTGCCTCGACGGCACGCCGCTCGTCGACGTGAAGCCCGACCGCTGCCGCCTCGAGCCGGCGGAGGCCGCGGGTTAGCCGAGCGCGGCGCGGGGATCGCGGCGGGCGAGGCGCTCGAGCAGATAGTCGACCTCCGCCCGCGCCGTCGGCGAGAGCGCCGGGCCCGGCTTGCGCTGGACCTCCGAGCCGATGATCCCCCGGCGCATCAGCACGTACTTGCGCACCGAGAGGCCGACGCCGGGCTGCTGCTCGTAGCGGATGAGCGGCAGGTGGGCGTCGAAGAGGTCGTGCGCCGCCTCGCGCGCGCCCTCGCGGTGCAGGCGCATGAGCTCGACGAGCATGTCCGGGAAGGCGTAGCCGGTCATTGCACCGTCTGCCCCGCGCTCGGGCTCGAAGTCGAGGAAGAGGCCGCCGTTGGCAGTCAGGATCGAGAAGGGGCGGAGCTTTCCCTCGGCCTGCAGCCGGCGGAGGGCGCTGATCTTCTCCAGCCCCGGCCAGTCCTCGGCCTTGAGCATGACGCAGGAGGGGTGTTCGGACATGATCCGGGCGATCATCGGCACCGAGAGGATCACGCTCAGGGTCAGCGGGTAGTCCTGCAGCACCCAGGGCACGTCGGGGCCGATCGCCTCGACCGCCTGGGCGAACCAGGCGCCGATCTGCTCGTCGCTGCGCAGGTGCGGGGCGGGGGCGACCATGACGCCGGCGGCGCCGGCCTCCATCGCCTCGCGCGCGAGGCGGCGCATGGCGGCGAAGCCCGGGGCCGAGACGCCCACCACCACCGGCACCCGCGACCGCGCCACCACTTGGCGGGCGATGCCGCGCGCCTCCTCGGGCTCGAGCTTCTGCGCCTCGCCCATGATGCCGAGGATGGTGATGCCGGTGGCGCCGCTCTCCTGGTAGAAGTCGGTCAGCCGGTCGAGGCTCGCGCCGTCGAGCCGCCCGTCCGGGTGAAAGGGCGTCGCGGCGATCGGATAGACGCCGGTCGTGCCGGTGCCGAAGCCCATCCGCTCGCCCGCCACGTCCGCCTCCCCCGCCTGCGCCTCCCCTTCTCGCGCCCGCGCCGGGGCATCGTCAAGCGCCGGGGCCTGCCGCCCAGGGCGATCGCCTGAAAGGGAAGGGACTTCCGGAGCGGGAATCGTCGTGATTCATGCGAGGCGTCGAAGCGGCGAGGCCCTTCGCCCATGCCGGCACGCACGCCACCCAGATCCCCCCTGCGGGGTCGGCGCGATCCGGGCTTGCGGGCGAGTAACGAAGCATTAACCCGACGAATCCCTTCAGCATCAATGGGATACCTATAGTTTCGCGCGCGAAATCCTGATCGCGCAGGGCTCGATCGGCTGCATGGACTTCCGCCCCGCTCGTTCCTGCGTCTTCACCCGATTGCCCTTCCCGCCGCCGCGGCGAGCGCCACGTCCCCCGGGAGCCGGGCCGCCGCCGCCGCGAAGCGGGCGGCGATCACCTGGTAGTCCCCCGCCCCGAGCCGCACGAAGCCGAGGAGCCCGAGCTCCGGCACGCCCCCCGCCGC
>NZ_CALLYO010000254.1 GCF_937858865.1 uncultured Amaricoccus sp.
GGGTTAACCTCCGGTCACGGACGCAAATCGTATGGCCGCTTTCCAGCCTCCTTCCAGCCGCATCCCAGCCTGCCCAAGTCGCAGTTAACCCGAACGGAATTCCCCTCGATCCCGCTCAGGCCTCGGCGGTCATCACGAAGCCGGGGTGGCAGGCGAGCCGCACGCTGGTGATCGGCCCCGCCTCGTTCCAGGTGGTCCGCTGCAGCACCAGGATCGCCCGGCCGGGAGCGATGTCGAGCAGCCGCGCGTCGCGGGCGCTGGCGTTGGCGGCGTGGAAGGCGATGTCGGCGCGCAGGTAGGGGGCGTTGCGCACCAGCCACTCGTTGGCGCTCATCTGCCGGAAGTCGACGGTGGCGAGCTCGGGCTCGGCGGCCGGGTTGAGCCAGCGGTCCTCGTACTGGAAGGGCCGCCCGTCGCCCTCGTGCACGGTCACGAGGTGGATGAGCCGGGCGTCGCGCGCCAGGCCGAGTCGGACGGCGAGGGCGGCGGGCGGCGGCGCGAGCCGCTGGGAGACGACGCGGTGGGCATAGGCCATGCCGGCCTGCTCCACCTGCTCGCGGATGATCGGGATGGTGAAGGTCGCCTTGCGGATCGGCGCCGGTGCGACGCGGGTGCCGGCGCGGCGGCGCCGGTCGAGGAGCCCCTCGTCGGCGAGGAGCTGCAGCGCCTTGTTGACGGTGGCACGCGCGGCGCCGAACTCGGTGGCGAGGTCGGCCTCGTCGGGGATGCGGTCGCCCTGCCGCCATTCCCGCTCGACGATCCGGCGCCGCACCTCGGCCGCGATGCCCTGCGCCTTGGGCGTGGTCGGGCCGGGGGGGCGGTCCGTCGCTCGGTCGGTCACATCCTCTGCTCCAGCGCCGCCATGCAGGCGAGATAGTCGGCGACGATGCGCGCGCGCTCGACGTGGCGGCCGTCGCGGACGACGTGGCGGCCGGCGGCCCAGACGTCGCGCACGAGCCCGTCGCCGCCGGCGAAGATCAGGCTGTCGAGCATCGCGTCGCCCTCGCGCCCGGCGAGGACCGGGTTGTCGCGGGAGAGGGCGCAGAGGTCGGCCCAGAGGCCGGGGCGGATGGCGCCCGTCTCGCGGCCGGCGGCGGTGGCGCCGCCGTCGAGGCCGGCCTCGTAGAGGACGCGGCCTGTCGAGCGGGCGGGCTCGGCGAGGATGGCGCGGGCCCGGTCGCGCAGGCGCTGGCTGTATTCTAGCGTGCGCAGCTCCTCGACGAGCGAAATGCGGATGTTGCTGTCGGAGCCGAAGCCGAGCCGGCCGCCGGCGTCCTTCCAGATCGTGCCGTTGAAGATGCCGTCGCCGAGGCTCGATTCGGTGATCGGGCAGAGGCCGGCCACGGCGCCGGTGGCGGCGAGGCGGCGGGTCTCCGCCTCGGTCATGTGGGTGAGGTGGATGAGGGTCCAGCGGCGGTCCGGCGCATGGTGGTCGAGCAGCCACTCGACCGGACGGCGGCCGGTGGCGGCGACGACCTCCTCGACCTCGGGGATCTGCTCGGCGAGGTGCATGTGGAGCGGGCGGTCCGGGCGGAGCGTGGCGCAGAGCGCGAGCGCCTCGGCGCTGACCGCGCGCAGCGAGTGCGGCGCGACGCCGATGCCGGCGTCGGCGGGCAGGCCGCGGAGCGCCGCCTCGGCGGAGTCGAGCAGGCGTGCGAAGCCGTCGGGGTCGGTGCCGAAGCGCTGCTGGCCGGGGCCGAGCGGCCGGCGGTCGAGGCCGCCGAACTGGTAGTGCACCGGCAGGAGGGTGAGGCCGATGCCGGTGCGGCGCGCCGCCGCGGCGATGCGCTCGGACATCTCGGCGAGGTTGTCGTAGGGGGCGCCGCCGGGGCGGTGGTGGAGGTAGTGGAACTCGACGTTGGTGGCGTAGCCGGCCTCGAGCATCTCCATCTGCACCAGGCTCGCGATCGTCTCGACATCCTCGGGGGTCAGGTGGTCGAGGAAGCGGTACATGATCTGCCGCCAGGTCCAGAAGGTGTCGCGCGGGTGCGGCCCCTTTGCCTCGGAGAGGCCGGCCATGGCGCGCTGGAAGGCGTGCGAATGCACGTTGGCGAGCGCCGGCAGCAGGAGGTCCACCCGCTCGCCCTCCGCCGGCGCGGCCGGGGCGACAGCGGCGATCCGGCCGCCCTCGCCGATCTCGACCCGCACCGCCTCGGCCCAGCCGTCCGGCAGGAGGGCCCGCTCCGCCCAGAGAACCTCCATCGTCACCTCCCTGCCCCGTGCTCGAAAATAAGTTTAGACATATGGATTCGATAAGTCTATACATATCTCGCGCCAGGGAGGGGCATCGGATGCAGGTTCTCGCCAACGCTCGACTCGTGAAGCTTGCCGCCGGAACAGGCGGTTACGATCTGGTCGAGGATGGCGCGCTGGCGATCGAGGGCGACCGAATCGCCTGGGCCGGGCCGGCCTCGGAAATCCCCGAGTCGTTTTCCGCCGCGCCGAGGCGCGACCTGGAGGGGCGGCTGGTGACGCCCGGGCTGATCGACTGCCACACCCATATCGTCCATGGCGGCGACCGGGCGCGCGAGTTCGAGATGCGGCTCGAGGGGGCGGGCTACGAGGAGATCGCGCGGGCCGGCGGCGGCATCCTGTCGAGCGTGCGGGCGACCCGCGCGGCCGACGAGGCGGCGCTGCTGGCCGAGGCGCTGCCGCGGGTCGACGCGCTGCTCGCCGAGGGCGTCACCACCATCGAGATCAAGTCGGGCTACGGCCTCGACGTCGAGAACGAGCGCAAGATGCTGCGCGTCGCCCGGGCGATCGGCGCGGCGCGGCCGGTCACGGTGCGGACCACCTGGCTCGCCGCGCATGCGCTGCCGCCCGAGTATCGCGACGACCGCGCCGGCTACATCCGCGAGGTGGCGATCGGTGGGATGGACGTGGCGCACGCCGAGGGGCTGATCGACGCGGTCGACGGCTTCTGCGAGGG
>NZ_CALLYO010000255.1 GCF_937858865.1 uncultured Amaricoccus sp.
CAGAAGCAGCTCTTCGCCGGCATCAACGAGGTCACGGCGATCGACGACGTGACCGTCGAGATCGGCCTCGACCAGCCGAAGGGCTCGCTGCTGACCAACCTCGCCTGGGGGGACGCGGTCATCGTCTCGCCGGCGAGCGCCGACACCAATGCGACGAAGCCGGTCGGCACCGGGCCGTTCAAGTTCTCGCAGTGGGTGCAGGGCGACCGGGTCGAGCTGGTCAGGAACCCTGACTACTGGGGGGAGCCCGCGAAGCTCGACAAGGTGACCTTCAAGTTCATCTCCGATCCGACGGCGGCCTTCTCGGCGATGATGGCCGGCGACATCGACGCCTTCCCGAACTATCCGGCGCCCGAGAACCTCGCCCAGTTCGAGGCCGATCCCCGCTTCCAGGTGATCGTCGGCGCGACCGAGGGCGAAACGATCCTCGCCATGAACAACGAGCGGCCGCCCTTCGACGACATCCGCGTCCGCGAGGCGGTGGCGCACGCCGTCGACCGGCAGGCGATCATCGACGGCGCGCTCTTCGGCTACGGCACGCCGATCGGCAGCCATTTCTCGCCGACGCATCCGGCCTACGAGGATCTGACCGGGCTTTCCGCCCACGACCCGGAGCGGGCGAAGGCGCTGCTGGCCGAGGCCGGCCATCCGGACGGCTTCCGGACGACGCTGACGCTGCCGCCCCCGGCCTATGCCCGCCGCGGCGGCGAGATCGTCGCCGCGCAGCTCCGCGCCGTCGGGATCGATGCCCGCATCACCAACGTGGAATGGGCGCAGTGGCTGGAGCAGGTGTTCAAGAACCACGACTTCGACATGACCATCATCAGCCACACCGAGCCGATGGACATCGAGATCTACGCCCGGCCGGACTATTACTTCGGCTACGACGACCCGGTGATGCGCGCGCTGATCGCCGGCGTCGAGGCGACCGCCGACCAGGCCGAGCAGGCCGAGATCCTGCGCGCGGCGCAGGAGCGGATCGCCGGGCATTTCGTCAACGCCTTCCTCTTCCAGCTGCCGAAGATCAGCGTCGCCGACGCGCAGCTGCGCGGCCTCTGGGCCAACTCGCCGACCCAGGCCAACGACATGACCGCGGTTTCCTGGGCCGAGTAGGGTGATCGGCTATGCCCTGCGGCGGCTCGTCTCGCTCGGCCTCAGCCTGGCGGTGGCGAGCCTCGTCATCTTCCTGACGCTGCAGGTGGTGCCGGGCGATCCGGCGAGCTACATGCTCGGCCTCAATGCCAGCCCGGAGGCGGTGGCGGCGCTCCGGGCGCAGCTCGGGCTCGATGCCGGGCCGGTCGCCCGCTATCTCGGCTGGGTCGGCGGGATGCTGACCGGGGACTTCGGCATCTCCTATACCTACCGCACGCCGGTCGCCGGCATGGTGCTCGACCGGCTGCAGGTCTCGCTGCCGCTGGCGCTCTTCGCGCTCGCGCTCTCGACGCTGATCGCGATCCCGGTCGGGCTCTGGGCGGCGGCGCGGCGGAGCAGCGCGAGCGACGCCGCGATCATGGGCACGACCCAGCTCGGCATCGCGGTGCCGAACTTCTGGTTCGCGATGCTGCTCGTCCTCGTCTTCGCGGTGAAGCTGCGCTGGGTCTCGGCCGGCGGCTTTCCCGGCTGGCAGGCGGGGCCGATCGCCGGCCTGCGGGCGCTGGCGCTGCCGGCGATCGCGCTGGCGCTGCCGCAGGCCTCGATCCTCGCCCGCATCATGCGCTCGTCGCTGATCGACACGCTGAACGAGGACTTCGTCCGCACGGCGCGCGCGAAGGGGCTCACGCGGGGGCAGGCGCTCAGGCGGCACGCGCTCCGGAACGCGCTCATCCCGGTCCTGACGATCATCGGGCTGCAGTTCTCCTTCCTGCTGGCCGGGGCGATCATCATCGAGAACGTCTTCTTCCTGCCCGGGCTCGGGCGGCTCGTCTTCCAGGCGATCAGCCAGCGCGACCTCATCGTGGTGCAGAGCGTCGTCATGCTGCTGGTCGTCGCGGTGATCCTCGTCACCTTCCTCGTCGATCTCGCCTATGCCTGGGTCGACCCGCGGCTGAGGAGCCGCTGATGCGGGCGCTGGTCGCCGGGGGGGCGATCGTCGCCGTCTTCGTGGCGGCGGCGCTCGTCTCGTTGGTCTGGACGCCCTGGGACGTGACCGCGCTCGACATCGCCGGCAAGCTGCAGCCGCCGTCGCGGGCGCACTGGCTCGGCACCGACCATTTCGGGCGCGACGTCCTTTCCATGCTGATGGTCGGCGCGCGGGTGTCAATCGCGGTGGCGCTGGTCGCGGTCGGGATCGGCATGGGGCTCGGGGTGCCGCTCGGGCTGGCGGCGGCGGCGCGGCACGGCTCGCTCCTCGACGAGATCGTCATGCGGGGCAACGATCTCGTCTTCGCCTTTCCGGCGCTGCTGATCGCCATCATGATCACGGCGGTCTTCGGGCCCTCGGCGGTCAACGCCATCGTCGCGATCGGCATCTTCAACGTCCCGGTCTTCGCCCGGCTGACCCGCGGGGCGGCGCTGTCGCTCTGGCCGCGCGACTTCGTGCTGGCGGCGCGCATGGCCGGCAAGGGGGACGCGCGCATCTCGCTCGAGCATATCCTGCCGAACCTCGTGAACCTGCTCATCGTGCAGGGGACGATCCAGTTCTCGCTCGGGATCCTGGCCGAGGCGGGGCTCTCCTACGTCGGGCTCGGGGCGCAGCCGCCGACGCCCTCCTGGGGGCGGATGCTGGCGGAGAGCCAGACGATGTTCGCGCTGGCGCCGCACCTGGCGCTGGCGCCGGGGCTCGCGATCGTGCTGACGGTGCTCGGGCTCAACCTGATGGGGGACGGGCTGCGCGACCTGCTCGACCCGCGGCTCAGGCGGGTGCGGGCGTGACCCGGCTCTTCCTCGTCGCCGGCGAGCCCTCGGGCGATCTTCTCGGCGGGGCGCTCCTCGCCGGGCTGCGGGAGATCGGCGGGGGGCTGGAGGTCGCGGGCGTGGGCGGGCCGGCGATGGCGGCGGAGGGGCTGGCGAGCCGCTTTCCGATGGAGGAGCTGTCGGTGATGGGGCTGGCCGAGGTGCTGCCGCGGCTGCCGAACCTGATGCGGCGGATCCGCGAGACCGGGGCGGCGGCGGCGGCGATGGCGCCGGACGCGCTCGTCACCATCGACAGCCCGGACTTCTCGCTGCGGGTGGCGCGGCGGGCGCGGCGGCTGCGGCCGGATTTGCGGGTGATCCACTATGTCGCGCCGTCGGTCTGGGCCTGGCGGCCGGGGCGGGCGCGGAAGATGGCCGAGGTCGTCGACCATGTGCTGGCGCTCCTGCCGTTCGAGCCGCCCTACATGGAGGCGGCCGGGATGAGCTGCGACTTCGTCGGGCATCCGGTCGCGGCCGAGCCGCAGGCGACGGCGGAGGAGGTGGCGGCGATCCGGGCGGAGCTGGGGGTCGCGCCCGGGCAGCGGCTGCTGATCGTGCTGCCGGGCTCGCGGCGCGGCGAGGTCGAAAGGCTGGGGCCGGTCTTCGCCGAGGTGGTGCGGCGGCTGGCCGCGGCCGATCCGGGGCTCGCGGTGGTGCTGCCGGCGGCGGCGCCGGTCGTGGGCCTGCTGGCGGGCGTCTTCCCCGGGGTCCGTGTGCTCGACCCGCGGCCCTGGGGGAAGGCGGAGGCGGAGGCGCGCAAGCGGGCGGTCTTCGCCGCGGCGGACGTGGCGCTCGCGGCATCGGGGACGGTCAGCCTCGAGCTCGCGGCGGCGGGGACGCCGATGGTGATCGCCTATACCGCCAATCCGCTGACCGGCTGGATCGTCATGCGCATGGCGCTGATCGACACGGCGACGCTCGTCAACCTCGTCACCGACAGCCGGGTGGTGCCTGAGTTCTTCCTCGGCGACTGCACGCCGGAGAAGATCACGCCGGCGGTCGTCCGGCTGTTCGACGATCCGGAGGCGGCGGCGGTGCAGCGGGCGGCGGGGGCGCGGACGATGGAACTGCTCGGGCGGGGCGGCGAGGCGCCGGGGCTGCGGGCGGCGCGCTCGGTGCTCGCGGCGATCGCTCAGCGGCGGGTCTGAAGCCGCGCGATGGCCTCGTGCGAGGGGCGGCCCTCACCGTCGCCGCAGTCGGCCTCGAGCTGGGCGCGGATGTCGTCGATCTCCTTGTCGGTCATGTGCTCGATGCCGATGAACTGCTGGCGGGCCTGGTCGACCGCGCGCAGGAGCTCGTCGAGCTTGGCCTGGATGGCGGCGGAATCGCGGTTCTGCGAGTTCTGCACCAGGAAGACCATCAGGAAGGTGACGATGGTGGTGCCGGTGTTGATGACGAGCTGCCAGACCTCGGAGAAGCCGAAGATGGGGCCGCTGACCGCCCAGACGACGACCAGGGCCAGCGCCAGGATGAAGGCCACCGGCCGGCCGGCGAGCGCCGCGATCCGGCCGGCGATGGCGGTGAAGACCCTGTTCATGGTCCGCGGTGAACGCGCCACCCCGCGGGCAGGTTCCCCGGTCAGGCGACGAAGTCCGCCACCGTCGCCCCGACGGCGGCCGCGAGCTTCGCCGGGGCTACCTCGAAGACGTGGTGCGGCGTCCCGGCCGCCGCCCAGACGGTGGCGAAGTCGAGCAGCCGCGGGTCGAGCCAGGTGTCGATCGGGTTGAGGTGGCCGAGCGGTGCCACCCCGCCGATGGCGAAGCCGGTGTGGGCGCGCACCCCGGCGGCATCGGCCTTGGCGAGCGGAGCGCCGGCGAGGCGCGCCGCCTTCTCCGGGTCGACCCGGTTCCCGCCGGCGGTCAGGAAGAGGACGTGCCGCCCGCCGGCCTGCTCGCGGAAGATGATCGACTTCACGATCTGATCGAGGCCGCAGCCGCAGGCCCGCGCCGCGTCTTCCGCCGTGCGGGTCCCCTCGGCGAGGCGGACCGGCGCGATGGCGAGGCCGCGCCGCCGCGCGTCCTCCTCGACGCGGGCGATCGACGGGCTGTCGCGGCCCTGGTCGCTCATCGCCTCAGCGGTTCTCGACATCCACGTAGTCGCGCGTCGTCTTGCCGGTGTAGAGCTGGCGCGGGCGCCCGATCTTGAGCTCGGGATCCTCGAGCATCTCCTTCCACTGCGAGATCCAGCCGACGGTGCGCGCGAGTGCGAAGATCGGCGTGAAGAGCGAGGTCGGGAAGCCGATGGCGTCGAGGATGATGCCGGAATAGAAGTCGACGTTGGGATAGAGCTTCTTCTCGACGAAATACTCGTCCTCGAGTGCGATCCGCTCCAGCTCCTTCGCCACCTGCAGCGTCGGGTTGTTCTCGATGCCGAGCAGGCCGAGCACCTCGTCGGCCGACTGCTTCATCACCTTCGCGCGCGGGTCGAAGTTCTTGTAGACGCGGTGGCCGAAGCCCATGAGGCGGAAGGGATCGTCCTTGTCCTTGGCGCGGGCGATGTATTCCGGAATGCGGTCGACGGTGCCGATCTCGCGCAGCATCCTCAGGCACGCCTCGTTCGCCCCGCCGTGCGCCGGCCCCCAGAGGCAGGCGACGCCGGCCGCGATGCAGGCGAAGGGATTGGCGCCCGAGGAGGAGGCGAGCCTGACCGTCGAGGTGGAGGCGTTCTGCTCGTGGTCGGCGTGCAGGATGAAGATCCGGTCCATGGCGCGGGAAAGGATCGGGTCGACGACATATTCCTCGGCCGGGACGGCGAAGCACATGTTGAGGAAGTTCGAGGCGTAGTCGAGGTTGTTGCGCGGATAGACGAACGGCTGGCCGACCGCGTACTTGTAGGCCCAGGAGACGATCGTCGGCATCTTGGCGATCATGCGGATCGTCGCGACCTCGCGCTGCCAGGCGTCGGAGATGTCGGTCGAATCGTGGTAGAAGGCGGCCATGGCCCCCATGGTGCCGCAGACGATCGCCATCGGATGGGCGTCGCGCCGGAAGCCGCGGAAGAAGAAGGACATCTGCTCGTGCAGCATGGTGTGCTGGGTCACCCGGCTGACGAAGTCCTCGAGCTGCGCCGCGGTCGGGAGCTCGCCGTAGAGCAGGAGGTAGGAGACCTCGAGGAAGCTCGACTTCTCGGCCAGCTGCTCGATCGGATAGCCACGGTAGAGCAGCTCGCCCTTGTCGCCGTCGATGTAGGTGATCGCGCTGGCGCAGGAGCCGGTCGAGGTGTAGCCGGGATCGAAGGTGAACACCCCGCCCTCGCCGTAGAGCCGGCGGATGTCGATGACGTCGGGCCCGATGGTGCCGTGATAGATCGGCAGTTCCAGCTGCTTGTCGCCGATCGTCAGCTTTGCACGGTGATGCGCCTGGTTGGTCATGCGTCGTTCCCTGTTCTATTTGTCGGGTCCGGTTAGGAACCGGCTTTGATGCAGGCGTCAAGCCGGGCGAGACTCTGCTCCCGCCCGAGGATCTCCATCATGTCGAAGACCCCTAGAGAAACCGTGCGGCCGGACAGCGCGACCCTGAGCGGCTGGGCGATCTTGCCCAGTCCCAGGCCTTCGGCAGCGGCGAAATCGCGCACTATCGTCTCCAGATCGCTCGCGGCCCATGTAACGTTTCGCAAGCGCGAAGTCAATTTTTCCAGCGTCTCCGGCGGAACCGAAGCCAGCGCCTTCGTCGCCGCCTCGTCCATGGCAAATGGCGGAGAAACCAGAATGAAGCTAGCCATATCAATTATTTGCAGTAGCGTTCGCGCGCGCTCCTTGAGACCCGGCATGGCGCGGAGGATCTGGCTGCGCTGAACTTCCGTCAGGGGAGGCCTTTTCTGCGCTGCAAGAAAGGCCTCGAGCTCGGCGAGGAGGTGGGCGTCGTCGGCGGCGCGGATGTGCTGGCCGGAGAGATTCTCCAGCTTGGCGAAGTCGAAGCGCGCCGGCGCCTTGCCGAGATGGGTGAGGTCGAACCAGGAGATCGCCTGTTCGGTGGTGAAGAACTCGTCGTTGCCGTGGCTCCAGCCGAGGCGCGCCAGGTAGTTGCGCATCGCCTCGGGCAGGTAGCCCATGTCGCGGTAGGCCTCGACCCCGAGCGCGCCGTGCCGCTTGGAGAGCTTGGCGCCGTCCGGGCCGTGGATGAGCGGGATGTGGGCGAAGACCGGCACGTCCCAGCCCATGGCGCGGTAGATGAGGGTCTGCCGCGCCGCGTTGGTGAGGTGGTCGTCGCCGCGGATGACGTGGGTGACGCCCATGTCGTGATCGTCGACGACGACGGCCAGCATGTAGGTGGGCGTGCCGTCGGAGCGGAGCAGGATCAGGTCGTCGAGGGTCTCGTTCTTCCAGGTGACCGTGCCCTGCACCACGTCCTCGACCACCGTCTCGCCCTCGCGCGGGGCGCGCAGGCGGACGACATAGGGGGCATCGGGGGCGGTGGCCGGGTCGGCGTCGCGCCAGGGCGAGCGGAAGAGCGGCGGGCGGCCCTCGGCCCTGGCCGTCTCGCGGAAGGCCTCGATCTCCTCGACGCTCGACCAGCAGCGGTAGGCGGTGCCGCGGGCGATCATCTCGTGCGCCACCTCGGCGTGGCGGGGGGCGCGCGCGAACTGGCTGATCGCCTCGCCGTCCCAGTCGAGGCCGAGCCAGCGCAGGCCCTCGAAGATGGCTTCCGTCGCCTCGGGGGTGGAGCGGGCGCGGTCGGTGTCTTCGATGCGCAGAAGCATGACGCCGCCGGTGTGGCGGGCGTAGAGCCAGCTGAAGAGCGCCGTCCGCGCGCCGCCGATGTGCAGGAACCCGGTCGGCGAGGGGGCGAACCGCGTCACCACCGGGGGTACCACGGGGGGCGTTGCGGTCATCGGCTTAACCTCGTGGCAACCATGCTGAAGCCACGGTCTTAGGCCGAAACCTCGCGGGAGAACAAGGGACGTGGGCCGAGAGCGTCTCGCCGCGCTGATCGAGACGCAGCGCCCGCAGCTGGCGCTCTGGATCCCCGTCCTCCTCGCGCTCGGCATCGGCGGCTACTTCGCGCTGCCGGCTGAGCCCGAGGGCTGGATGCTGGTGGCGCTGGCCGGCGTGATGGCTGTCGGCTTCGCAACGCTCTTCCGGGTCGGGGTCGTCGGGCGGGTCGCGCTGCTCGCGGCGCTGCTGCCGGCCCTCGGGCTGCAGGCGGCGGCGCTCAGGACGTGGGCGGTGGCGGCGCCGGTCATCGGCCACGAGATGACGGCCGCCGTCGAGGGGCGGATCGTCGGGCTCGACCGGTCGGCGAGCGATCGGCCGCGGGTGCTGCTCGACCGGGTGGTGATCCACGGGCTCGAGCCGGAGCGGACGCCGGCGCGGGTGCGCGTCTCGCTCGATCCGGCGACGCCGCGCGACCTGCTGCGGCCGGGGGTGCGGATCCTCGGGCAGGCGCGGCTCTCGCCGCCGGGGGCGCCGGCCGAGCCCGGGGGGTTCGACTTCCGCCGGCTGGCCTTCTTCGAGCGAATCGGCGCGGTCGGCTATGCGCGGACGCCGATGGTCGCGGCCTACGGGCCGGAGCCGGGACGGTTCCGGCAGCTGCCGTTCCGGCTGCGCATGGCCGCCTCGGCGCATATCCAGCGGGTGATCCCGGGGCAGGACGGCGCCTTCACTGCGGCGATCCTGACCGGGGACCGCTCGGGGATCGACCGGTCGGTCGAGGCGGCGCTCAGGGCGTCGAGCCTCTACCATATCGTGTCGATCTCCGGGCTGCACATGTCGCTGCTGGCGGCGGCGGTCTTCGCGATGATCCGCTACGGGCTGGCGCTGGTGCCGCGGCTGGCGCTGGCCTGGCCGCTGAAGAAGATCGCGGCGGTGGCGGCGATGGTCGCAGGCGCCGTCTATCTCGTCATCTCCGGCTCGGAGGTGCCGGCGCAGCGGTCCTACGTGATGACGGCGACGGTGCTGCTCGCGGTGCTGCTCGAGCGGCCGGCGCTGACGCTGCGGGCGGTGGCGCTGGCCGGGGTGATCGTGCTGCTCTTCGCGCCGGAGAGCCTGATGCAGCCGGGGTTCCAGATGTCCTTCGCCGCCACGGCCGCGCTCGTGGCGAGCTTCGAGGCGTTGCGCGGGCGGGCCTGGTGGCAGGTGACGCAGACCGCGCCGGGCTGGCGGTTCGCGCGGCCGGTGCTCGGGATCGCGGTGACCTCGCTGATCGCCGGGGCGGCGACGGCGCCGATCTCGGCCTTTCACTTCAATACCATCGCCCAGTACGGGGTGCTGGCCAACCTGCTCGCGCTTCCGGCGATGGGGATCGTCGTCATGCCGGCGTCGGTCGTGGCGGTCGGGCTGGCGCCGCTCGGGCTCGACTGGCTGCCGTTCCGGATCGCCGGGCTCGGGATGGGCTACATCATCGCGGTCGCCCGCTTCGTCGCCGGGCTCGGCGGGGCGGTGACCGGGGTTCCGGCCGGCCCGGCGCTCAGCCTCGGGCTCATCCTCCTCGGCGGGACGATGGCGGTGCTGCTCCTCGGGCGCGCGCGGTGGGCGGCGCTGGCGCCGGCGGCGGTCGCACTCCTGCTCTGGGCGGGGCACGGGCGGCCGGAGGTGCTCGTCGCCGGGAACGGGCGGCTCTTCGGCTTCCTCACTCCCTCGGGGCGGGTGCTCTCGAGCGAGCGGGGAAACGGGTATGCGGCCGAGACCTGGCTGCGCAACGATGGCGACGGCGCGACGCAGGCGGAGGCCTGGGCGCGCGGGCGGCTGGTGCGCCGGGCGCACCGGATCGAGGCGGAGGTGCCGGGGATCGGCCGGCTGGTCTATGTCGGGACGCGGGAGATGCGCGGGGCGGACGGGATCTGCGCCGCGGCCGCGATCCTCGTCGCGCCGAACTGGCCACGGGCGCCGCGGGGGGACTGCCTCTTCGTCGGGCGGGAGCGCCTGGAACGGGAGGGGGCGCTGGCGATCCGTCCGGGCCCGGGGGGGCTGACGGTCGCCGGCGCCCTCTCCGTCAATCAGGGCCGCCCGTGGACCCGGCGGCCGGAGCGGGAAGGGGCGCCGCCGGACGGCGATCGCCAGCGGCCATCGGCGACGGAGCTCGCCGCACGGTGAGGGGCACGGTGAGGGGCACGTGTGCCCAGGCCGCAAGGCATTGATCTGACGTCATTTTATTGGCGTATAGACGTTGTATAGACAACTCGCGGCCGCGCTCACTCCGGAAACGCCTCCTCCTCTTCCGCGTCCGCCGGGCCTTCGGTGGTGAAGAGGATGAGCATCAGCGGGGTGCCGGCCTCGCATGTCGCGTCGGTGCGGCGGGCCATGATCTCGCCGGCGACCGGGCTGGCGTACTCCGCGATCCGCTCGCCGAAGGCATCGTACTGGACGGCGACCGCCTGCCCGGCCTCGACCTTTTCCCGCAGCTCGACCAGAAGCTCGACGAAGCCGCCATGCGTCGAGATGACCGGCGCGCCGTGGACCGCGACGAAGACGCCGGCGTCGTGACCGGTCCGGCCCATCGGGCCCTGGATGACCCCGTGCAGCTTGAGCACGTTCATCGTGCCCTCGACGAAGCGGGAGATCATCTCCGGGTCGAGGACGCGGGGCTTGCCGAGCTCGGGCGTCAGCGCCGGTATGCCGACGGCGACGAGCTCGTTCATCAGCGTGCCGGCGTAGGGCTCGGTGTCGGCGAAGATCTGGTCGACCGGAAAGAGCATCGCCATCTCCGCCACCTCGGGGTGCGACATGTCGGCGAAGTGGAAGGCGGTGCCGTCCATCCCGCTCGACACGGTGTGGAAGTCGATCGCGACGTCGGCGTTCGGCCGGAGCAGCCGGTTGAACAGCAGGCCGGCGTGGCGGCGCGGTGCCTCGGGCGCGTTCTCGTCGCCCGGCCACACCCGGTTCATGTCGATGAGATCGACGCCCCGCCCCGAGTTCGGCCATCGGCGCGCCATGCCTTCCAGCGCCGGCCCGGAGATGTCGAAGACCGCCGTGACCGTGCCCGACATCGCCGCCGGGTCGAGCGCCTCCATGACGCGCTGGACCGTACGCACGGAGCTCATCTCGTCGCCGTGCACGCCGCTCGTCAGGAGGACGCGCCTGCCCGGCTGGGCTCCTTTGGCGACGGCGACCGAGACGTAGCGATGCTGCCCGGTGATCCCCTGGACCCCCTCGAAGTAGAACTGGTGCCTGCCGGGTTCGAGGTCGTTGACGTCGAGCGCGCTCAGGACCCGCTTGCCCTGGATCACGTCGCCGGTGAAGACCGTCCCGCCCGTCGCCGCCGGCTGCGCCGCCTCCTGGGCCGATACCGCTGCCGCGCCGGCGGCGAGGACAACCGGGGCGCTGACCGCGGCAAGGGACGCGACAATGAATTCCCGCCGCTCGAGGTCGTGATCGTCTGACATGGGTAAATCCCCGATGAGCCCCGGTCGACGGCCGATGCGGCTTTCTCGGGGCATGTTCCGGAGCGAAGGCCCGTCGGCCGGCCTGCTCTCCCCGCAGGTGGGCGCAAGGGCCGCCCGAGGTCAAGCGCCGAATCCCGGCGCGCGCTTGGGCGCCGCAGAGAGACGGGACCGCGAGCCGCGGACATCGGGGCGTCGTTCGAGGGCCGCACGCCCCCCTACGCCGCGCGACGGGTCAGTAGGTGCGGATCAGGCCGACGAGCTTGCCCTGGATGCGGACCTGGTGGTCCTGGTAGAGGCGGGTCTCGTAGGCGGGGTTGGCTGCCTCGAGGGCGATGGTCGAGCCGCGGCGGCGGAAGGTCTTGAGCGTCGCCTCCTCGCCCTCGATGAGCGCGACGACGATGTCGCCGTTCTGCGCCGTCGGCTGCTCCTGGATCACCACGATGTCGCCCGAGTTGATCCCGGCCTCGATCATCGAGTCGCCCTTGACCTCGAGCGCATAGTGGCGCCCGGCGGCGGAGAGCATGGCGGCGGGCACCGCGACGTTGTGCGAGGCGTGCTGGATCGCCTCGATCGGCGTGCCGGCGGCGATGCGGCCCATGACCGGAAGCTCGATCGACGCGGCGGCGGCCGCCGCGGCAGTCGCCGGATCGGGGCGGTTGCCGTCGACGGCGGCGGGGCGGAAGCCGCCGCTGGCCTCGAGCGACTCGGGCAGGCGGGCGATCTCGATGGCGCGGGCGCGGTGCGGCAGGCGGCGGATGAAGCCGCGCTCCTCGAGCGCGGTGATGAGCCGGTGGATGCCGGATTTCGACCTGAGGTCGAGCGCGTCCTTCATCTCGTCGAACGAAGGCGGCACGCCATCCTTCTGCAATCGCTGGTGGATGAAGTGCAGGAGGTCGTATTGCTTGCGCGTGAGCATGTCGTCCCTTGGCGCTGTCCCTCGCAACGTTCTAGATACGTTCTTGTTTTGTGTCAAGAATCAATTGCTTGATACAACCATAGGTTGTTCAAAGCCAGAGAAATTCCATCATGTCGCCCGGCGCGCGCGCCGGGTCGCGCGGCGGCCGGAGCATGAGCGCGTTGGCCTCGCCGAGGATCGAGAGGAGCGCGCTGTCCTGGCGCGCGAAGGGGGCGCACGCCCATCCGCCCTCGCCCTGCGTCACCCGCGCCCGCATGTAGTGGGCGCGCGGCCCGTTCGGCCCCAGGGGCTGCGCCAGCCGGGCGGGGTGCATGGCGGGGAGGTCGCCGGGCAGGCCGAGCATCCGCTCGACGGCCGGCACGAGGAAGAGGCGGCCGGTGACCATGGCCGAGACCGGGTTGCCGGGCAGCCCGACCAGCGGCGTCGCGCCGAGGCGGCCGGCCATCAGCGGCTTTCCGGGGCGCATGGCCACGCGGTAGAAGTCGAGGGTCATGCCGAGGCCGACGGCCGTCTTCTGCACCAGGTCGAAGTCGCCGACCGAGGCGCCGCCGAGGGTCACGACGAGGTCGGCCGAGCGGGCGAGCGCGAAGCTCGCCTCGAGGCTCTCCGGCGTGTCGCGGGCGATGGGCAGCAGCCGCGCCTCGGCGCCGGCCGCCTCGAGCAGCGCCTTGAGGCCGACCCCGTTCGAGCAGACGATCTGGTCGGGGCCCGGATCCTCGCCAGGCATGACGAGCTCGTCCCCGGTCGGGATGAGGGCCACCACCGGCCGGCGCGCGACCGCCACCCGCCCTGCGTTCATCGCCGCGAGGAGCGCGAGGTCGGCCGGCCGGAGCCGCCGCGGAGCCGCGACGCGGGCGCCGGCGGCGAAGTCGTTGCCGGCGGGGCGGATGTTGCCGCCGCGGTCGAGCTCGGCATGGAGCAGGATTTCGTCGCCGAGCGCGTCGACCTCCTCCTGGATCACCACCATGTCGGCGTCGGGCGGCACCGGCGCCCCGGTGAAGATGCGCACCGCCTCGCCCGGCCCGATCGCGCCCTCGAAGCGCGCGCCCGCGGCCGCGACGCCGACGAGGCGGAGCCGGGCGCCGGGCAGGGCGTCGGCCGAGTGCAGCGCGTAGCCGTCCATCGCCGCGGCGTCGAACGGCGGCTGGGCGCGGGCGGCGGCGACGTCGTGCGCCAGCACCCGGCCGGCGGCGCGCTCGAGCGGCACCTCCTCCGCCTCGAGCGGCTCGAAGAGGCGCATCAGGCGCGCGTGCGCCTCGGCGACGGGGATGAGGCCCATCAGGGCGCCTCGAAGCGGCCGGACTTGCCGCCCTCCTTCAGCGCCAGGCGGATCTCGCCGATCGTCATGCCGCGGTCGACCGCCTTCAGCATGTCGTAGACGGTGAGCGCGGCGACCGAGACGGCGGTCAGCGCCTCCATCTCGACGCCGGTCGGGCCGGTGGTGGCGACCGTCGCCTCGATCGTCACCCGCGAGGCCGCGGCGTCGGGGGCGAGGTCGACCGTCACCTTGCTGAGCGCGAGCGGGTGGCAGAGCGGGATGAGCTCGGCGGTACGCTTGGCGGCCATGATGCCGGCGAGGCGGGCGACGCCGAGGACGTCGCCCTTGGCGGCGGTGCCCTCGGTGACGAGGGCGAGGGTGGCGGGGGCCATGGCGATCCAGCCGCGCGCGACGGCGCGGCGGGCGGTCGCCGGCTTGTCCGAGACGTCGACCATCTGCGCCGCGCCGCGGGGGTCGAAGTGGGTGAGGCCGGCCATCACTCGGCCTCCGGCGACCAGGGGCTGCGCAGGAGCTCGCGGGTCGCCGCCTCGACGTTCTCCTCGCGCATCAGCGTCTCGCCGATCAGGAAGCAGCGCACGCCGTAGCGGGCGATCTGCGCCAGGTCCTGGCGGGTGGCGAGGCCGGATTCGGAGACGATGATGCGGTCGGCGGGCACGCTGCGCGCCAGGCGCCGGGTGGTCTCGATGTCGGTGGCGAAGGTGTTGAGGTCGCGGTTGTTGATGCCGACCAGCGGCGAGGCGAGGCGGCGGGCGCGGTCGAGGTCCTCGGCGGTGTGCACCTCGAGGAGCGCGGCCATGCCCCAGGCGCGGGCGGTGGCCTCGAGCTCCTGCGCCTGGGCGTCGGAGACGCTGGCGAGGATGACGAGGATGCAGTCGGCGCCGAGGGCGCGCGACTCGACGACCTGCCAGGGGTCGTAGAGGAAGTCCTTGCGCAGGATCGGCAGGCTGACCGCCTTGCGCGCCTCGACGAGGTGGCTGTCGTCGCCCTGGAAGCTCGGGCCGTCGGTCAGCACGCTGAGGCAGGCGGCGCCGCCGGCGGCATAGGCGGCGGCGAGGGCGGCGGGCTGGAAGTCCGCGCGGATCAGGCCCTTGGACGGGCTCGCCTTCTTGATCTCGGCGATCAGGCCGTAGCCGCGGGCGGAGGCGCGGCGCAGCGCTCCGACGAAGTCGCGCGGGCGGTCGGCGTCGCGGGCGGCGGCCTCGACGGCGGCGAGCGGGCGCTCGGCCTTGCGGCGGGCGACGTCGGCGAGCTTGTAGGCGCGGATGTCGTCGAGGATGCTCACCGCGCGGCCTCGCCGGTGCGCGCGGGGGCGGAGGTGACGGCGGCGAGCTTGTCGGCGGTGCGGCGGGCGGCGCCGGTGTCGATGCTCTCGGCGGCGAGGGCGACCCCGGCGGGGAGGTCGGCGGCGCGGCCGGCGACGAGGAGGGCGGCGGCGGCGTTGAGGAGGACGGCGTCGCGGTAGGCGGAGGGCTCGCCGGCGAGGAGGGCGCGCAGCGCCTGGGCGTTCTGCTCGGGGGTGCCGCCGAGGACGGCCTCGAGCGGTTGCCGGGCGAGGCCGGCGTCCTCGGGGTGGATGGAGAATTCGGTGATGCGGCCGTCGTTCAGCTCGGCGACGTAGGTCTCGCCGGCGATCGAGATCTCGTCGGTGCCGTCGGCGCCGTGCACCATCCAGGCGCGGTCGGAGCCGAGCTGGCCGAGGGTCTCGGCCATCGGGCGGATGACGGCGCGGGAATAGGCGCCGGTCAGCTGGCGGCGGACCGAGGCCGGGTTGGTGAGCGGGCCGAGGAGGTTGAAGATGGTGCGGGTGCCGAGCTCCTGGCGGGCGGGCATGACGTGGCGGGTGGCCGGGTGGTGCATCGGCGCCATCATGAAGCCGATGCCGGCTTCGGCCAGCGCCTGCTCGACCACCTCGGGGCCGACCATGACGTTGACGCCGAGCTCGGTCAGGGCGTCGGCGGCGCCGGACTTCGACGAGAGGTTGCGGTTGCCGTGCTTGGCGACCGGGACGCCGCAGCCTGCGACGACGAGGGCGGCGGCGGTCGAGATGTTGAGCGTGCCCTTGCCGTCGCCGCCGGTGCCGACGATGTCGATGGCGCCTTCGGGGGCGCGGACGCGGACGCACTTGGCGCGCATGACGGCGGCGGCGGCGGCGTATTCGGCGACGGTCTCGCCGCGGGTGCGCAGCGCCATGAGGAAGCCGCCGACCTGGGCCGGGGTGGCGTCGCCGTCCATGATGGCGGTGAAGGCGCGCTCGGCCTGCTCGCGGGTGAGCGGGCCCTCGGCGGCGCGGCCGATCAGCGAGCGGAGGCCGTCGCTCATGCGGTCGCCCGGGCGGCCACGCGGGCGAGGTCGAGGAAGTTGCGCAGGAGCGCGTGGCCGTGCTCGGAGGCGATCGACTCGGGGTGGAACTGGACGCCGTGGATGGGGAGCGTGCGGTGCTGAAGGCCCATGATGGTGCCGTCCTCGAGCTCGGCGGTGATCTCGAGCTCGGGCGGCAGGCTCTCCCGCTCGACGATCAGGCTGTGGTAGCGGGTGGCGCGGAGGGGCGAGGGGAGACCCTGGAAGACGCCCTTGCCGCCGTGGTGGATGGTGCCGAGCTTGCCGTGCACGATCTCGCCGGCGCGGACGACCTTGCCGCCGAAGGCCTGGCCGATGGCCTGGTGGCCGAGGCAGACGCCGATGAGCGGCGTGCGGGTCTCGGCGGCGGCGGCGATGAGCGCGAGGCAGATGCCGGCCTCGTCCGGGGTGCAGGGGCCGGGCGAGAGCAGGATGGCCGAGGGATGCATCGCCATGGCGGCCTGCACGTCGATCTCGTCGTTGCGGCGGACGATGGCCTCGGCCCCGAGCTCTCCCAGGTAGTGGAAGAGGTTCCAGGTGAAGCTGTCGTAGTTGTCGATCAAGAGCAGCATGGCCGCGCCCCACTCACATGCGCGCCATTCATGGCCCGCGGGGTCGGACGGGGTCAAGGGGTGGCCTGTGCGGGCGCAGGGGGCCCGCACAGTGCGGGCTTCGGGTAACACGCTGATTCCACTTGGCAATCGTCCCGGCGTTAACCACCTTGGGCATAATCGTTAACGTGCGGCGGGGGCTGGCGGCGGGCGGTGCGCGCGCTGTAGGATGGCGGGACGAGCGGAAGGAGGCGGGACGGTGGCGGAGCGGCGGACGCATGGCTTCTGGAAGGGGGTCCTGGCCGGGCTCCTGGTCGCGGCCGCCGGGCTTCTCGCGCTGGCGTGGCTCCATCCGCCGCGGCCGCTGATGCCGCCCGAGGTCGATCCCGGCGCGCTGGAGGCGCCGGCCGCGCCCGGCCAGCCGGACGGCGTGGCAGGGCCGGAGCCGGCGGCGGCGGGGGAGACGGTCCGGGAGACTGGGCGCGAGACGGGGCGGGAAACGCCGAAAATTGCCGACGCCCCGGCCTCGGAGAGCGCGCCCGAACCGGCGGACTGACCGCCGCGCAACAATGTTTCAAAAACGCTTGCGTTGAAACCGGACTCGGCGCCATAGTCGCGCGGAGCGATCATCCCCGGGCATCTCCGTCCGGCCGAAGACGACCGAGGCAGGTCACGGCTCGCCGATAGCGCTCGACTCACCCCGTCGCGGGCCCGGCCCGGGCCGCGCGCCCGATGGCGGCGTGTCTGAGACTGCCGGCCGCGAAAGCCGGCGCGGAAGGGGGATAGACATGGTGGATTCAGCGGCGCCGCGGCGCCATTCTCTCGATCACTGGCTCGTCTGGGCGGCGCTTTCGGTCCTCGCGGCCGTCGGCCTCGCCCAGGTCTCGCTCGCCCGCGGCGAGCATGTGAACGCGCTCTGGGTGGTCGTCGCTTCAGTCTCGATCTACCTGATCGCATACCGCTACTACAGCCTCTTCATCGCCCGCCGGGTGATGCAGCTCGACGACAGCCGGCCGACGCCGGCGCATCGCTTCAACGACGGGCTCGATTACGTCCCGACCAACAAGTACGTCCTCTTCGGCCACCATTTCGCGGCGATCGCCGGCGCGGGGCCGCTGGTCGGGCCGGTGCTCGCGGCGCAGATGGGCTACCTGCCCGGGATGCTCTGGATCCTCGCCGGCGTCGTGCTGGCCGGCGCGGTGCAGGACTTCATGGTCCTCTTCGTCTCGATGCGGCGCGACGGGCGCTCGCTGGGCGATCTGGTGCGCTCGGAGCTCGGGCCGCTGCCGGGGATCATCGCGCTGATCGGCACCTTCCTCATCATGATCATCATCCTCGCCGTCCTCGCCCTCATCGTGGTGAAGGCGCTGGCCGACAGCCCCTGGGGCATGTTCACCGTCGCGATGACGATCCCGATCGCGATCGCGATGGGCGTCTACATGCGCTACATCCGGCCCGGCGCCGTGGGCGAGGCCTCGATCGCCGGCTTCATCGCGCTGATGGCGGCGATCATCTTCGGCGCCAACGTGGCGGCGAGCCCGACCTGGTCGGCCGTCTTCACCTTCAGCCCGACACAGCTCTGCTGGCTCCTGATCGGCTACGGCTTCGTCGCCTCGACGCTGCCGGTCTGGCTGCTGCTCGCGCCGCGCGACTATCTCTCGACCTTCCTCAAGATCGGCGCGATCGTCGGGCTCGCGCTCGGCATCCTGCTGGTCGCCCCGGATCTGAAGATGCCGGCGATCACCCGCTTCATCGACGGGACCGGCCCGGTCTGGTCGGGCAACCTCTTCCCCTTCCTCTTCATCACCATCGCCTGCGGGGCGGTGTCGGGCTTTCATGCCCTCATCTCCTCGGGCACCACGCCGAAGCTCATCGACAGCGAGGGGCACGCCCGCTTCATCGGCTACGGCGGCATGCTGATGGAGAGCTTCGTCGCGATGATGGCGCTGGTCTCGGCCTCGATCATCGACCCCGGCGTCTACTTCGTGATGAACAGCCCGGCGGCGGCGATCGGCACCACGGCGGAGAGCGCCGCCGCGCAGGTTTCGGAGTGGGGCTTCGCGATCACGCCCGAGACGATCAACGAGACGGCGGCCGACGTGGGCGAGACGACGATCATCTCGCGCGCCGGCGGCGCGCCGACGCTCGCGGTCGGCATGGCGCAGATCTTCTCGCACCTGATCGGCGGCAAGGCGATGATGGCCTTCTGGTATCATTTCGCCATCCTGTTCGAGGCCCTGTTCATCCTGACCGCGGTCGATGCCGGCACGCGCGCGGGGCGGTTCATGCTGCAGGACCTGCTCGGGGTCTTCCTGCCGGCCATGCGCAAGACCTCCTCGCTCGGGGGCAACATCGTCGCCACCGGCCTCTGCGTGGCGGCCTGGGGCTTCTTCCTCTACCAGGGGGTCACCGACCCGCTCGGCGGGGTCAACACGCTCTGGCCGCTCTTCGGCATCGCCAACCAGATGCTGGCGGCGATTGCGCTGATGCTCTGCACCGTCGTCCTCTTCAAGATGAAGCGCGAGCGCTATGCCTTCGTGACGCTGGTGCCCTCGGCGCTGCTCGTCGTGGTCACGCTGACCGCAGGGCTGCAGAAGGTCTTCTCCAGCGTGCCGGCGGTCGGCTTCCTCGCGCACGCCGGGCGCTACCGCGAGGCGGCAGCGGCGGGCGAGGTGCTGGCGCCGGCCAAGGATCTCGGCCAGATGCGGCAGATCGTCTTCAACGACATGGTCGATGCGACGATGGCGTTCATCTTCGTCGCGCTCGTCATCAGCATGATCTACTTCAGCATCCGCGCCTGCATCGACGCCTATCGCGCCAGCGGCTGGACGGCGCGGGAGCTGCCCGAGGAACGCAACGGCCCCGTCGCCGTTCCGGCGGAGTGAGGCGCATGACGGGAGCAGGCACGATGAAGGACGCGCTCGCCCTCTGCCGCAGGCGGCTGCGCGAGGGGGCGCGGCTGATGATCGGGGTCCCGGACTACGAGACCTACGTGGCGCACATGCGCGAGGCGCACCCGGAGCGGCCGGTCATGAGCTACGGCGAGTTCTTCCGCGAGCGGCAGTCGGCGCGCTACGGCGAGGGTTCGGAAGGCTCGGCCCGCGGCTTCCGCTGCTGCTGACGGGGCTCGGGCAGCGCCCGCCGGGTCGGGCGCTGCCCTCTTCGCGGCCGGTCAGCGCTCCGGTCAGCGCTCCGGTCAGCGCTCCGGTCAGCCCTGGGGCTGGGCGGTGGTGCGCAGGTAGGGCAGGACGCGGGTGAAGCCGCCGAAGCGGGTCTCGGCGTCCTCGTCGGAGACGGCGGCGGTCACGATGACGTCCTCGCCCTGCTTCCACTGCGCCGGCGTCGCCACCTGATGCTTCGCGGTCAGCTGGATCGAGTCGAGCGCGCGCAGGATCTCGTCGAAGTTGCGCCCGGTGGTCATCGGGTAGGTGAGCTGCAGCTTGATCCGCTTGTCCGGGCCGACGATGTAGACCGTCCTGACCGTGGCGTTGTCGGCCGGGGTGCGGCCCTCGCAGCTGTCGCCGGCCTCGGCGGGGAGCATGTCGTAGAGCTTGGCGACGGCCAGCGTCGGGTCGCCGATCATCGGGTAGCTGACCTTGTTGCCGGAGACCTTCTCGATGTCGGCCTTCCACTTGTGGTGGCTCTCGACCGGGTCGACCGAGATGCCGAGGATCTTGGTGTTCCGCCGGACGAACTCCGGCAGGAGCCCCGCCATGTAGCCGAGCTCGGTGGTGCAGACGGGCGTGAAGTTCTTGGGATGGCTGAACAGGACCGCCCAGCCGTCGCCGATCCACTCGTGGAAGGAAACCGGCCCCTCGGTGGTGTCGGCGGTGAAGTCGGGTGCGATGTCGTTGATGCGAAGACTCATGGGTCCCCTCCCTTCCCTGAAGGCGCGGACGCTAGCAAAGCCGCGGCGGCGAGGGAACCCTCGTTCGGGGTCAGTTCCCGCCGCGCGGGCCGACGAAGAGGCCGGCGTCGCGGGCGGCCTGGGTGAGGGCCTTCGACTTGTTGACCGTCTCGACGTATTCGGCCTCGGGGTCGCTGTCCCAGACGACGCCGCCGCCGGCCTGGATGTAGAGGATGCCGTCCTTCACCACCGCGGTGCGCAGCGCGATGCAGATGTCCATGTCGCCGCCGGCGGCGAAATAGCCGACGCCGCCGCCGTAGACGCCGCGCTTCTCGTTCTCGAGCTCGTCGATGATCTGCATGGCACGGACCTTGGGCGCGCCGGAGACGGTGCCGGCCGGGAGGCCGGCGAGGAGGGCCGAGAGGGCGTCCTGGCCGGGGGCGAGCCGGCCGTCGACGTTGGAGACGATGTGCATGACGTGGCTGTAGCGCTCGATGATGAACTGCTCGTTCGGGTCGACCGAGCCGATGACGGCGACGCGGCCGACGTCGTTGCGGCCGAGGTCGAGCAGCATCAGGTGCTCGGCCCGCTCCTTGGCGTCGGCGAGGAGCTCCTCCTCGAGGGCGAGGTCCTCGGCCGGGGTCGCGCCGCGCGGGCGGGTGCCGGCGATCGGGCGGATGGTGACGGTGTCGCCCTTCACCCGCACGAGGATCTCGGGGCTGGCGCCGATGACCTGGAAGCCGCCGAAGTTGAAGTAGAACATGTAGGGGCTGGGGTTCGTCCGCCGCAGCGCGCGGTAGAGGGCGAAGGGCGGAAGGTCGAACTTCTGCGCCCAGCGCTGCGAGGGGACGACCTGGAAGATGTCGCCGGCGCGGATGTAGTCCCTCGCCTGCTCGACGATCTCGAGGTAGCGGGCATGCGTGGTGTTGGAGACGGGCTCGCCGGGGGCGAGGTCGCCGAGGTCGCGGCTGGCGGCCGGCGGCGTGCGGTCGAGGTCGCGCACCGCGTCCATCACCCGCTCGGCGGCCTGGGCGTAGGCGGCGCGCGGGTTGAGGCCGCCGTTGGCCCAGGCGGGGCTGACGACGGTCACCTCGCCCTTCACGCCGTCGACGATCAGCATGACCGAGGGGCGGAGCATCAGCGCGTCGGGCAGGCCGAGCGGGTCGGGGTTGACGTTCGGCAGGTGCTCGACGAGGCGGACCATGTCGTAGCCGAGGTAGCCGAAGAGGCCGGCGGCCATCGGCGGCAGCTCGGGCGGCAGCTCGATGCGGCTCTCGGCGATAAGGGCGCGCAGCGAGGCGAGCGGGTCGGCGGCCTCGGGCTGCCAGCCGTCGGGGTCGAAGCGGGCGGAGCGGTTGATGCGGGCGGCGGTGCCGCGGCACTCCCAGACGAGGTCGGGCTTCATGCCCATGATCGAGTAGCGGCCGCGCACCTCGCCGCCGGTGACGCTTTCCAGGAGGAACGAGTCCTTGCGCGCCTCGGTCAGCTTCAGCATCAGCGAGACCGGCGTGTCGAGGTCGGCGACGAGGCGGGTCCAGACCACCTGGTTGCGGCCGGCGGCGAAGCCGGCGGAAAACTCCTCGAGCGGCGGCGAGAGCTGCATCGCGCGCTCAGGGGAAGCGGGAGAGGGTCGACTCGAGCAGCGCCTGGTTGACCGTGACCCCGGCCTGGTCGCGCAGCGCCACGGTGTAGAGCGACAGGAGATCGCCCCGCACCTGGTCGCGGAACTGGCCCTGCACGCTCTCGAGGAGCTGGCGGCTGGTCTCGGCGGTGGCGTCGAAGGGCTCGAGCGCCGTCACCACGGCGAGGATCACCGTGTCCTTGTCGCGGCTGGTGACCGCGGCGCCGACCGGGTCGCCGCTGCCGCTGCCGTCGCCGGCGCCGTCGCCGCCGGCGGCGAAGACGTCGGCGACGAGGCCGGGTGGCGTGCCCTCCGCCCCCTCGCCGCGGGTGAGCGGGCCGGCGCTGCGGATCGGCCGGTCGAGGCGCTGGGCGAGCGCGCCGAAGCCGAGGCCGCCCTCGAGCTCGGCGCGGTAACCCTCGGCGAGCTTCTCGAGCGCCTCGGCCGTCTTCGCCTCGCGCCAGTCGGCGGCGACGCGGTCGCGGATCTCCTCGAGCGGGATGACCGCCGGCGGGTCGATGCTGTCGACGCGGAGGGTCGCCATGCCGCCGTCCGCGAGCTCGATGAGGTCGGTCTCGACCCCGGTCTCGGCCGCGAGCGCCGCGGCGCGGAAGGCGGCGTCGTCGGCGAGGCCGCCGGTCGTCTCGCTGCCGAGCGCGATCGTGCCGAGCTCCATCGGCGTCTCCGAGGCGATCTCCTCGATGGTGGCGCCGCCGGCGATCAGGTCCTGGACGTGCGTGCTCTCGTTGAGGATCTGCTCGCGGGCGGCGTCGAGCGTACGCTCGCGCGCGAGCTCGGCGCGGGCCTCCTCGAAGGGCGTCGTCTTTGGCGCCATGATGGCGTTCACCCGGTAGAGGGCCGGGCCGAGCGGCGTCGTCACCGGGCCGACGATGCCGGGCTCGGCCGGGCCGAAGACCGCCTCGCGCGCCGCAACCGGCAGCGCGTCGGCGGCGACGATGCCCTGGTCCATGTCGGCGGGGGTGAGGCCGCGCTCGGCCGCCACCTTGTCGAAGTCGGTCTCGCCGGCGTCGATCGCGGCTTTGGCCGCCCGGGCCTCCGCCTCGGTGCCGAAGCCGATGCGGTCGACCGCCCGTCGCTCCGGGGTCTCGAAGCGGTGGATCTCGGCCTCGTAGGCGGCGCGCAGCTCGTCCTCGGGGATCTCGGTGGCGGCGGCGACCTGGTCGGGCGTCATGCTGGCATAGCTGATGTGGCGCGTCTCCGGCCGGGTGTAGCGGTCGGCGGCATGCGCCGCGTGCTCGGCCTCGAGCTCGGCATCGGTGGGTCCGGGGATCGGCTCGGGCAGGAGGGCGGCGTCGAGGCGGATCCAGTCGAAGCTCCGCCGCTCGCCGAGGAAGCCGAGGATGCCGAGCGCCTCGGTCTCGGGCAGCGTCGCGGCGGCGGCGACGCCGCGAGTGACGAGATCGCGCGTCGCCTCGCGGCGAAGCAGCTGCTCGAACTCGGCCGGCCGCAGGCTCGCCCGCTCGAGCGACTGGACGTAGCCCTCGGGGCTGAACTTGCCGTCGGCGTCCTGGAAGGCAGGGGTCGCCATCACCTGGGCGCGCACGGTCTCGTCGCCGGTCGAGAGGCCGAGCCGCTCGGCCTCGCCGTCGATGGCGGCGTCGTTGACGAGGCGGGTCAGCACCATGGCGTCGACGCCGAACTGGCGCGCCTCGGTCATGTTGAGCGAGCGGCCGGTCTGCTGGAAGAGGGCGCGGAGCTCCTGCTGCATGGCGCGGACGTAGTCGTCGGTGGTGACCTTGACCCGGCCGACGCGGGCGATGGTGTCGCTGCTGCCGGTGGTGCCGATGCTGACGCCGAAGCCGGCGAGGCCGACGACGAGGAGGCCGAGGAGGGCGTAGACGAGGACGCTGCCCCGTTTCGAGCGGAAGGATCCGAGCATGCGCCGTCAGGTCCCGAGCGAT
>NZ_CALLYO010000256.1 GCF_937858865.1 uncultured Amaricoccus sp.
TGACGCTCGGCGACCATGCCTTCGACCAGCGCGACATGCTCGCCTATATCGAGCACGAGCCGCGCATCATCCGCCCGCTCAACTTCGCCCGCACGGCGCCGGGCCATGGCGCGCGCTTCTTCGACGCGCCGGGCGGGCGGCGGGTCTTCGTGGCGCAGGTGCTCGGGCAGGCCTTCATGAAGCGGCCGTTCGACGACCCCTTCTCGGCCATCGAGGCGGCGCTCAAGCCCGCCACCCTCGGCGGGACGGCGCAGGCGGTGATCGTCGAGGTGCACGCCGAGGCGACCTCGGAGAAGATGGCGTTCGGCCACTGGTGCGACGGGCGCGCGAGCCTCGTCGTCGGCACGCATACCCACGTGCCGACCGCCGACACCCAGATCCTCGAGCGCGGCACCGCCTTCCAGAGCGATGCCGGGATGTGCGGCGACTACGACAGCGTGATCGGCATGGACAAGCTCGAGCCGATCACGCGCTTCGTCACCGGCATGCCGAAGGGGCGATTCTCGCCCGCCGAGGGGGAGGCGACGCTCTGCGGCGTCTACGTCGAGACCGACGACGCCACCGGCCGCGCGCGGCGGGTGGCCGCGGTCCGGCTCGGCGGACGGCGGGCCCGGGCCGAGCCGTGACCGCCGCCACGGGCTGCGAAGGCCCTTGAGCGCGCCCGGGCGCTGCGCCATGTTGGCGCCCCGCCGGGCGGGCGCGCGCGGGACGCGACCCGGCCGGATGTCGTGAGTACGAGGGGATCCCAGTTGCCGGAGTTCTTCGCCAGTCCGGACCTTCCGGCATATTTCACGCTCGGCGTCCTCGCCGTGATGTTCATCATCTTCGTGCTCGAGATCTACCCCACCGAGGTGACGGCGATGCTCGGCGCGGCGGTGCTGGTGCTCTTCGGCATCGTGCCGCAGGAGGGGGTGCTCGCGGTCTTCTCCAACCCGGCGCCCTGGACGATCGCCGCCATGTTCATCGTCACCGGCGGGCTGGTGCGTACCGGGCTGATCGACGGCTTCGCGCGGGCGCTCTCGCGCCGCGCGGCGCAGAGCAAGGTGCTGGTGCTCATCCTCATCAGCCTGTTCCTGGCCTCGAGTTCGGCCTTCGTCAACAACACGCCGCTGGTGGCGATCATGATCCCGGTGACGGTGCAGCTCGCCCACGCCATGGGATTTGCGCCGTCGAAGCTGCTGATTCCCATGTCGTACCTGACGGTGCTCGCGGGGATGATCTCGGTCATCGGCACCTCGACCAACCTGCTCGTCGACGGCGTGGCGCGGGCGCAGGGGCTGGCGCCCTTCGGGCTCTTCGAGATCGCGCCGCTCGGCATCGCCGTCACCATCGTCGGCTTCGCCACCATGTGGCTGCTCGTGCCGCGCTTCATGCCCAACCGCGACTCGATCACCGACCTGCTCGGCCAGCGCAAGCGGATGAAGTTCTTCACCGAGGTGGTGGTGCCCGAGGGCTCGCCGCTCATCGGCGCCGGGGTGATGGATGTCCCGACCTTCAAGCGCGAGGGGATGCGGGTCATCGACGTCATCCGCGGCGACGAGTCGATGCGCCGGCAGTTCCCCGACGTGACGCTGGCCGAGGGCGACCGGGTGGTGCTGCGCACCGAGATGCGGGAGCTGCTCGGGCTCAAGGATTCGAACAAGGTCACGCTGGTCGACCGGGTGAGCGCCAAGGCGACGACCACGGTCGAGGCGGTGATTCTGCCCGAGTGCCGCTTCGTCGGCCGCTCGCTCGGCAGCCTCAGGCTGCGCCGCCGCTACGGCGTCTACACGCTCGCCGTGCACCGCCGCAGCCAGAACCTCGGCCGCAAGCTCGACGAGGTGGTGGTGCGGGTCGGCGACACGCTATTGCTCGAGGGGGCGCCGGAGGACATCCGCCGCCTGGCCGCCGACATGGACCTCGTCGACCTGAGCGAGCCGACCACCAAGCCGTTCAAGCGGGGGCGCGCGCCGCTCGTGCTGCTCGTGCTCGCGACGATCATCGTCTGCTCGACGCTCGACCTCGCCTCGATCCAGATCCTCTCGATGCTGGGCGCAACCGCGCTCCTCGTCACCGGGACGATCGAGCCGGAGGAGGCCTACAATACCGTCAGCGCCTCGCTGCTGGTGCTCATCCTCGCCATGCTCGTGGTCGGGGCGGCGCTCGACGAGTCGGGTGCGGCGCAGATGATCGTCGACTGGATCTCGCCGTCGCTGACGCACATGTCGCCGCTCGGCATCCTCTTCGTGCTCTACTTCATGACGCAGATCATGACCGAGCTCCTGTCGAACAACGCGGTCGCGGTGATCGTCACGCCGCTCGCGATCACGCTGGCCGAGAGCCTCGGGCTCGACCCGCGGCCGCTGGTCGTGGCGGTGATGTTCGCCGCGACCCTCGCCTTCGCCACCCCGATCGGCTACCAGACCAACACGATGGTCTACGGGCCCGGCGGCTACAAGTTCTTCGACTTCACCCGGGTCGGGCTGCCGCTCAACATCGTCACCGGCATCACCGCCTGCCTGCTCATCCCGGTCTTCTGGCCGCTGATTCCGGGTTGAGGGGCGCGCTCGGGCTGACCTATAAGCGCGCCAGACCTCAGCGAATTCAGCACGACGGAGCGCCTCATGGCCGGCCATTCCAAATGGGCCAACATCCAGCATCGCAAGGGGCGGCAGGACGCCGCCCGTTCGAAGCTCTTCTCGAAGCTCTCGAAGGAGATCACCGTCGCGGCGAAGATGGGCGATCCCGACCCCGACAAGAATCCGCGCCTGCGCCTGGCCGTGAAGGAGGCCAAGGCCAGCTCGATGCCCAGGGACAACATCGACCGGGCGATCAAGAAGGCCGCGGGCGGCGACGCGGAGAGCTACGAGGAGATCCGCTACGAGGGCTACGGGCCGAACGGCGTCGCGATCATCGTCGAGGCAATGACCGACAACCGCAACCGCACGGCGTCGAACATCCGCTCGACCTTCGCCAAGCGCGGCGGGAACCTGGGGGAGACGGGATCGGTCGCCTTCATGTTCGACCGCAAGGGGCAGATCGTCTATCCGGCAAGCGCCGGCTCCGAGGACGAGGTGATGGAGGCGGCGATCGAGGCCGGCGCCGAGGACGTCGAGAGCGACGAGGAAGGCCATGTGATCTGGTGCGCCGACACCGACCTCGCCGAGGTCTCGGCGGCGCTCGAGGGCAAGCTCGGCGAGGCGGAGCACGTGAAGCTCGTCTGGCGGCCGCAGACCACGACCGAGGTCGAGCTCGAGGCGGCGCAGAGCCTGATGCGGCTGATCGAGGCGCTCGAGGACGACGACGACGTGCAGTCGGTGACCGCGAACTTCGAGATCTCCGACGACGTGATGGCGCAGCTCTGACCGGCCCCGCGGCGGAGATCCGGGCTGCCGGCCGGCAAGTAAAAGTGAGAGAAGCCCCCGAAGATCGGCCGGGAGCGCCCTTGGCGCGCACCGAATTTCCTGCGAGATTGGCCGCGGGTCGGGGATCGAGGTGCGCCACCGGAATGCGCTTGGTTGTTGCTGTCCTGATGCTGATCGTGACGACCGCAGGCGCGCAGCAGGCGTTTGCCCGGCCGGGTCATCTGACCGGCACCGCGAGCTATCGCGAGGACATCGCGCTGCCGCCGGGCGCGATCCTCGAGGTGGTGCTCGAGGACGTGAGCCTCGCCGATGCGCCGGCGAGCGAGCTCGGGCGCGCCACGATCGCCGAGCCGGGCAGCCCGCCCTTCGCCTTCGACATCGCCTTCGACCCGGCGAGCGTCCGCCCCGAGCGCCGGTATGCGGTGCGGGCGCAGGTCTCGGTCGGCCGGCGGCTCGTCTTCGTCTCGGACACGCTCAACCAGGTGCTGACCCAGGGCGCGCCGGACCAGGCCGAGATCTGGATGATCAAGGTGGGCGAGACCGAGCGGGAGGCGCGCGACGCCCCGGCGGCGATCGGCGCGCACGGGCTGCGCCTGCCGGCGAGCTTCGTCGGCGACCTGCCGTGCGACACCTGCGAGAGCCTCCGCTACCGGCTGAACCTCTGGCCGGACCAGGTCTTCCACCTGCGGCGCCACTGGGAGGGCGATGACATCACCCGCGTCTCGATCGGCCGCTGGTCGGCCGACCCGGACCAGCGGATGCTGACCCTGCGCGGCGGCGGCGAGGAGGTCGCGCTCACCATCCTCGGGCCGGACGCGCTCGCGCTCAGGGCCGAGGACGGCACCGAGCACCTGCTGCGGGCCGAGGAGCAGTTCGAGGACTTCGACGTGCATCTGCCGCTGAGGGGGATGCTGACCTACGTCGCCGACCGGGCGCGCTTCACCGAATGCCTGACCGGGCGCGACTATCCGCTGGTGCGCGAGGGCGACTACGAGGCGCTGGAGCACGCCTATCTCGCCGCCGGCGCGGAAGCCGGCGGGGCGATCATGGCGAGCTTCGACGGCGGGATCGTCCGGATGCCCGAGGAGGAGGGGAGCGGCAAGGTGCCGATGGTCCTCGTCGAGCGGTTCGTCGGCGTCTGGCCGGGCGAGACCTGCGAGCGGGCGACCGGCAAGGCCAGCCTGACCAACACCTACTGGAAGATCCTCCGCCTCGGCGCGACCGAGGTCGCCGCGCCCCAGGGCCAGCGCGAGCCGAGCCTCATCCTGCGCGAGGGCGAGCCGAGCTTCACCGCGACGGTCGGCTGCAACCAGATGCTGGGCAGCTACCGGCTGGACGGCCAGGCGCTCTCCTTCGCCCCGGGGCCGACGACGCTGATGGCCTGCCCGGAGCCGCTCGACGCCTGGGAGCGGCAGCTCGGCGAGGTGCTCGCGGCGGCGGCGAGCTGGCGGATCGACGGGCAGACGCTGGAGATTCTCGACGGCGCCGGAAATCCCCTTGCCCTCCTGCAGGCGGTCTATCTCTACTGAGGCCGCTGAAGGGGCCGCAGGGAGGACGGACATGGCGGAGAAGCGCGGGATCGGCACGACCGGCGTCAGGGTGCCGGCGATCGGGTTCGGCACCTCGGGCATCGGCAACATGCCCGACACCTACGGCTACGGCGTGGACGAGGAGCGGGCGCTGGCGACGGTGCGGGCGCTGCTCGCGCTGCCGGACGGCTTCCTCGACACCTCGCGCAACTACGGCATGGGGCGGAGCGAGGAGCGGATCGGCAAGGTGGTGCGCGCGCTCGGCGGCTGGCCGGAGGGGGTGGTGCTCGCGACCAAGCTCGACCGCGACACCGAGACCGGCCGCTTCGACGCCGCGCGGGCGCGGCGGTCGCTGGAGGAGAGCCTCGCGGCGCTCGGCGTCGACCGCGTCGACATCCTGCACCTGCACGACCCGGAATATGCCCGCAGCATCGACGAGGTGGCGGGGGCGGTGGCCGAGCTCTTCCGCATGAAGGAGGAGGGGCTGGCGCGGGCGGTGGGGCTGGCGGCGGGGCGGATCGACGTGATGATGCCGCTGCTGCGCGCCTGGGACTTCGACGCGATGATCACCCACAACCGCTTCACGCTGGTCAACCGCAACGCCGAGCCGCTGATCGAGCTGGCGCGGGAGCGCGGGGTCGCGGTGCTGAACGCGGCGCCCTATGCCGGCGGGGCGCTGGCCAAGGGGGCGGGCTACGGGCGCTACGTCTACCAGGAGGCGACCGAGGGGATGCTCGCCCCGGTGCGGCGGGTCGAGGAGGTCTGCGCCCGGCACGGGGTGCCGCCGGGGGCTGCGGCGCTGCAGTTCTCGATGCGGGACCCGCGGATCACCGCGACGATCTGCGGCGTCACCCGCCCCGAGCGGATCGCGGAGACGCTGGAATGGGCGGCCTGGCCGATCGGCGAGGAGGTCTGGGCGGAGCTGCTGGCGCTGCCCTTCGCCACCGACGACCCGGAGGCGACGCGCGAGTACAAGCTCGGCTAGCGGCCGGGAACCCTCCGCCGGGCACGGGGTGGGCACGCGTGCCCACCTGGGGGGTTCGTTGTTTTTGCTGGATAATCCGGTGCGCCGGCAACCGGATGGTAACCATCGTTAACGGGATTCGCCGGGCGGCGATCGGGCCCGGATCAGTCGCGGCGGCGGAGGGCCGGGAAGGGATTCTCGGCGGAGGCGAGCACGCTTGCGAGCGTGCTCTCGGCCTCGCGGCGCGCGCTGGCGCTGCGGCGGCGGCGCCGGGCGTAGGCGGCATGCGCCGCGGTGCGGATGCGGTCGAGCGGCGAACGCGGGGGGCCGAAGTCCTCGAGGATCGACTCGAAGGCGAGGGTGGGTACCGGGAAATGCAACATGGCTCGGGCCTCCAGGGCATGCCGCCCTGGCGGAGTTGCCGGGCGGCTTACCCTGACAATGCGCGACCGGCGGGCCGGGTTCTGTGAACCCATTCACACGGGCGGCAAAGTGCCGATGCTACTTGCGGGCGCTCCGCTCGGGGATCAGGCCCTGGGGGGCGAAGCGCAGCACCAGCAGCAGGATGAGGCCCATCAGCAGGAAGCGGATGTGCGGGCCGGCGGCGACGAGATGCTGCTGCCAGAAGCTGCCCGGGGTCATGCCGGCGGTGAGCGTCGACATGATCGAGCTGCCGAAGGGCTCGGCCATCACCCAGACGTACCAGATGAGGAAGCCGCCCAGCACCGCGCCCCAGTTGTTGCCCGAGCCGCCGACGATGACCATGACCCAGATGAGGAAGGTGTAGCGCAAGGGGTTGTAGGAGCCGGGGGTGAACTGGCCGTCGAGGGTGACGAGCATCGCCCCGGCGATGCCGACGACGGCCGAGCCGAGCACGAAGACGTGCAGGTGGCGGCGGGTCACGTCCTTGCCCATCGCCTCGGCGGCGTCGCGGTTGTCGCGGATCGCGCGCATCATCCGCCCCCAGGGCGAGTGCAGCGCCCGCTCGGCGAGCCAGAGGATGAGGAGGAGGACGATGGTGAAGAGAAGCGCATAGGCGAGGCGCGAGACGATGCCGGCGGTGGTGATGACGTCGCTGCCGAAGCGGCTGGCGAGGTCGGCGATCCAGGGCATGGTCTGCAGGTCGCGCTCGACCGGGATCGGGCGCGGCAGGCCGGTCACGTTCTTGACCCCGCGGGTCAGCCAGTTCTCGTTCTTCAGGATGGCGAGGATGATCTCGGCGATGCCGAGGGTGGCGATGGCGAGATAGTCCGAGCGCAGGCCGAGCGAGACCTTGCCGACGAGCCAGGCCGCCCCGGCGGCGAAGACGCCGCCGACCAGCCAGCCGAGCAGGACCGGCAGGTTGAGGCCGCCGAGATAGCCGGCGGAGGCGGGGTCGATCGCCTCGATCGCCTCGGAGGCGGGATCGAGGAAGATGCGCATCAGGAAGTAGCCGGCCAGCACGACGAGCAGGCCGACCGGGCCGCGCAGGTAGGAGGGCACGCGCCGGCGCACGACGAGGGCGGCGACGACGGTCAGGATGACGAAGAGCGCCGCGAGGCCGAGGTTGACGCCGCCGGCGGCCAGCGCCCCCCTGACCGGCGGCATCGAGGTGAGGACGACGCCGATGCCGCCGAGGGCGGCGAAGCCCATGATGCCGGCGTTGAAGAGGCCGGCATAGCCCCACTGCATGTTCACCCCGAGCGACATGACCGCCGAGATCAGGCAGAGGTTGAGGATGGTGAGCGCCACCGTCCAGCTCTGCACGAAGCCGACGCCGAGGAGCAGCGCCGCCATGGCGAGATAGAGGAGGATGCCGCGGGTGCGCAGCGACAGGCCCGGGCTCATATGACGCGCCCCCGGAAGATGCCCGTGGGTCTGACCAGCAGCACCACCACGAGGATGATGAAGGAGACGGCGAACTTGTAGTCGGTGCCGAGCATCTGCACCAGGCCCTCGGGCTGCCAGGCCTCGGGCAGCAGGTAGCCGAGGAAGCCCTTGTAGGCATAGGTCACCATCACCTCGGAGAAGGCGATGATGAAGCCGCCGACGATGGCGCCGAGCGGCTGGCCGACGCCGCCGACGATGGCGGCGGCGAAGATCGGCAGCAGCAGCTGGAAGTAGGTGAAGGGCCGGAAGCTCTTGTCGAGGCCGTAGAGCGTGCCGGCGATGGTGGCGAGCGCGGCGGCGATGATCCAGGTGATGAGCACGACGCGGTCGGGGTTGATGCCGGAGAGGAGCGCGAGATCCTCGTTGTCGGAATAGGCGCGCATCGCCTTGCCGGTGCGGGTCTTCTGCAGGAACCAGAAGACGAAGGCGACCGAGACCAGCATGACGACGACGGTGATGACCTGGCTGGTGCGGATGGCGAGCCCCTCGGCGAGGCCGGTCATCTCGCGGAAGTCGCCGGCGCGGATGACGAAGCGGGCGCCGTCCTCGAAGCGCCGCTCGTCGGTGCCGATGACGAAGCGGGTGAGGGCGTTGTAGATGAACATCACCCCGACGCTGGCGATGACGAAGATGACCGGGTCGCTGCGCTGGCGGCGGTAGAAGCGGTAGACCCAGCGGTCGGTGAGAAGGACGAGGACCGCCGCGGCGAGGATGCCGACCGGCAGCGCGAGGAGCGCGGTCGGCAGGACGCCGAGGCCGATGCCGGCCGCCTGCAGCCCCCAGGTGGCGAGGATCACCGCCGTGGTGCCGAGCGCCATCAGGTCGCCGTGGGCGAAGTTCGAGAAGCGCAGCACGGCGTAGATGAGCGTGACGCCGAGGGCGCCGAGCGCGAGCTGCGAGCCGTAGGCGATGGCGGGCACCAGCACGAAGTTCGAAAGCAGCACGAAGGCGTTGAGGAGGTTCTCCATCGTCAGCCCCCGAGGAAGGTGCGGCGGACCTCGGGGTCCGCGAGAAGGGCTTCGCCCGTGTCGGTGTAGCGGTTGCGCCCCTGCACCAGCACGTAGCCGTGGTCGGCGATGTTGAGCGCCTGGCGGGCGTTCTGCTCGACCATCAGGATGGCGATGCCGGTGGCGGCGACCTCGAGGATCTTGTCGAAGAGCTCGTCCATCACGATCGGCGAGACGCCGGCCGTCGGCTCGTCGAGCATGAGGAGGGTGGGCTTCGTCATCAGGGCGCGGCCGACCGCGACCTGCTGGCGCTGGCCGCCGGAGAGCTCGCCCGCCGGCTGGCGGCGCTTCTGCCTGAGGATCGGGAAGAGGGCGAAGACCTGCTCCATCGTGCCGGAGAAGTCGTCGTCGCGGATGTAGGCGCCCATCTCGAGGTTCTCCTCGACCGTCATCGAGACGAAGACGTTGGCGACCTGCGGCACGAAGCCCATGCCGGCGTGCACCCGCTCCTGCGGCGAGAGGGTGGTGATGTCGCGCCCGTCGAGCAGCACCCGCCCGGAGCGGAGCGGCAGCATGCCGAAGACCGCCTTCATCGCCGTCGACTTGCCGGCGCCGTTCGGGCCGACGATGACGGCGATCTCGCCGCGGTCGACGGCGATGGTGCAGGCATGCAGGATGTCGGGGCCGTTGCCGTAGCCCCCGGTCATCTCCTCGGCGACGAGGAAGGTCATTGCGGCACCGTCATTGCGGCATCATCGGCGTGGGCGCCTTGCGGGCGCGCGCCGGCTTGTTCTTCAGGCCGCGGCCGAGATAGGCCTCGATCACCGCCTCGTTCTTCATCACCTCGTCCGGGTCGCCGATGGCGAGCAGCTTGCCCTCGGCCATGACGATGACCGGGTTGTTCATGCAGACCTTGCCGATGAAGTCCATGTCGTGCTCGACGAGGCAGAAGGTATAGCCCCGCTCGCGGTTGAGCCGGAGGATCGCCTCGCCGATGGTGCCGAGGAGCGTGCGGTTGACGCCGGCGCCCACCTCGTCGAGGAAGACGATCTTCGGGTCGACCATCATCGTGCGGCCGAGCTCGAGCAGCTTCTTCTGCCCGCCCGAGAGGTTGCCGGCGAGCTCCTCCGCGACATGGCCGATCTCGAGGAAGTCGATCACCTCGTCGGCCTTGGCGCGCACCTCGGCCTCGCGGGCGCGCACGCTCGCCGGGCGGAACCAGGTGTCCCAGAGCACCTCGCCCGGCTGGTTCTCCGGCACCATCATCAGGTTCTCCCGCACGGTCAGCGTCGCGAACTCGTGCGCGATCTGGAAGGTCCGGAGCAGCCCCTTGTGGAACAGCTTGTGCGGCGGCAGGCCGGTGATCTCCTCGCCGTCGAGCCAGACCCGGCCCGAGGTCGGCGGGAAGAGGCCGGCGATCACGTTGAAGAGCGTGGACTTGCCGGCGCCGTTCGGGCCGATGAGCCCGGTGATCGAGCCCTTCGCGATGGTGATCGAGACGCCGTCGACGGCGCGGATGCCGCCGAAGTGCATGTGCAGATCCTCGACACGGATCATCCCTGCCCCCCGGATGCGGCCGGCCCCGCGCGGGGGCCGGCCTCTGTCGGTCAGCGGTAGCCGACGGTGTGGGGGGCGTTGTCCACGATGTCGAAGACGCGGTAGGAGCCGGCCGCCTCGCCCGGGCCGACCAGCTCGACGCCGGTCGCGCCGACATAGTCGATGTCGGTGCCGGCGGCGGCGAGTTCGATGCCCTTGGCGAGTTCGCCGGCGTAGATCTTCTCGCCGGGGGCGTTGGCGACGTCCATCATGCGGTCGCGGATGCCGGTGCGGTCGGCGCTGCCGGCGGCGGCGATCGAGAGCGCGATGAGGGCGCCCGCGTCGTAGCTCTCCGGCACGTAGGTGCCGGTCGGGTCCATGCCGTTGGCCTGGGCGTAGGCGGCGAACTTGTCGGCCGCCTCGCCGGAGACGCCGGGCAGGGTGCCGATGACCTTGCCGTTGATCTCGTCGCCGATCTTGTCGATCAGGCTCTGGCCGTACATGCCGTCGGCGAAGAAGAAGCTCTCGAAGGCGCCCGAGTCGAGCGAGGCCTGCACGATGCCGACGCCGCCCTGGTCGACGTAGCCGAAGACCATCAGCGTCTTCGCGCCCGAGGCCTGCAGCGCCGCCACCTCGGCGGAATAGTCCGCCTTGCCGTCCTCGTGCGCGGCGGAGATCAGCACCTTGCCGCCGGCGGCCTGGAAGGCCTGGGTGAAGCTGTCGGCCAGCCCCTTGCCGTAGTCGTTGTTGGTGAAGGTGACGGCCACCTCCTCGATGCCCTGCTCCTTGACGAGCGTGGCCAGCACCTCGCCCTGGCGGGCGTCGGAGGGGGCGGTGCGGAAGAAGAAGCCGTTGTCCTCGATGGTGGTGAGCGCGGGCGAGGTCGCCGAGGGCGATACCATCACCACGCCGGCCGGGATCGCCACGTTGTTGGCGATGGCGACGGTGACGCCCGAGCAGTCGGCGCCGACGATGGCGGCGACGTTCTGCGAGCTGACCAGCTGCTGGGCGGCGGTGGTGGCGGCGGCCGAGTCGATGCAGGTCGAATCCGCCCGCACCGGGGTGAGCGTGATGCCGTTCGGCAGCTTGCCCGAGTCGGAGGCCTCCTTCATCGCCACCTCGGCCGAGTTCGCCATGGCGGGGGTGATCGACTCGAGCGGCCCGGTGAAGCCGAGGATGATCCCGATGTTGACCGGCTCCGCCACGGCTCCGGTGGCACCGGCCGCGGCCATGACGGCGCTCGCCGCCGTCGCGAGAAGGATGCGCTTCATTTGAGAGTTCTCCCGGTTGTCCAAGTTGTTCTTTGGTCGCTTCCGCCCGCGCCGCCCGGCGGCGAGAGGCAGAATCACCTTATCGCACAGTATATTTTTGCTGATTCATGGCAAGCCGAAGCGGATTCGGCCCGGTCAACGCGGTTAACGGACGCGCCTAGACCAGCCCGGCGGCGACGAGGCGGCGGGCGATCGCCATGAAGGCCTGCGCCTCGCGGCTCTCGGGATGGGCGGCGACGACCGGCATGCCGGCATCGCCGGCAAGGCGCACCTTCAGGTCGAGCGGCACCTCGCCGAGGAAGGGAACGCCGAGCCTCTCGGCCTCGGCCCGGGCGCCGCCGTGGCCGAAGATATGCGCCTCGTGGCCGCAGTTCGGACAGATGTAGCTCGACATGTTCTCGATGTAGCCGAGCACGGGCACCCGGGTCTTGACGCACATGTCGACCGCCTTGCGCGCGTCGATCAGCGCCACGTCCTGCGGCGTCGAGACGACGAGGGCGCCGGTGATCGCATACTTCTGGCTGAGCGTGAGCTGCACGTCGCCGGTGCCGGGCGGCAGGTCGACGATCAGCGCGTCGAGATCGCCCCAGGCGACCTGGCCCATCAGCTGCTGCAGCGCCCCCTGCAGCATCGGCCCGCGCCAGATCACCGCCTCGCCCTCCTTGAGCATGAGGCCGATCGACATCAGCGTCACGCCGTGGGCGGTGAGCGGCATGATGGTCTTGCCGTCCGGTGACTTCGGCCGCTCGTCCACCCCCATCATGCGCGGCTGGCTCGGCCCGTAGATGTCGGCATCGAGCAGGCCGGCGCGCTTGCCCTCGCGGGCGAGGGCGACGGCGAGGTTGGCCGCGACGGTCGACTTGCCGACGCCGCCCTTGCCGGACGCGACGGCGATGATGCGCTTTACGCCGGGGACGTGCGCGGGGCCGCCCTGCGGCGTCGGGTGGCGGCCGATCTTGAGGCTCGGCGGCGCCTTGCCGGCGGGGCCGTGCGCGTTCAGCAGCGCCGAGACGCCGCCGACGCCGGGCAGGGCGGCCACCGCCGCCTCGGCCGCCGCGCGCGTCGGCTCGAGCGTCGGGCCCTGGGCGGGGTCGACCTCGAGCAGGAAGCTCACCCGCCCGCCCTCGACGTTGATCGCGCGCACCACGTCGGCGTCGACCACGCTGCCGCCGGTTCCCGGCATCGGCACGGCGCGGAGCGCAGCGAGAACCTCGTCACGGGTCACGGTCATCTGGTCAGCCTCCCTCCTCCTAGATCGCCGAGCGGGGCGGGAGTGGCAAGGGGGTGCGGCGACGGGATCCGGCGGGCTCCCGCGCCGGCTGGAATCAGGTTGCGGCGCAACAAGAGGGGCGCAGCGCCGCGCCAGCGCGGGTGCGGATATGAATTTTTCGAGAGATTAACAGATATTTACCAGCCATGCATGAAGCGCATGGCCGGGTTTCCGCTTCCGCGAGTTGCCGGTTCGGCGGGGGTGACTATATTGCGGTGCACATAAGGGAAACGCTCAAGACCGAACGCAACTGAAAGGACAGGACATGACGACGGCAATCGCTGTTCGCACCGCCCGCCCGGTCCTGGCTGCCGGCGAGCGGAGGAATGACGGCATCGCTTCGCGGCTGGCCCGGGTCTGGCGGGAGTTCCGCAGCTACCGGCTGACGCTCGCGGATCTGCAGCAGCTGACGGACCGGCAGCTCACCGATGTGGGGCTGACCCGCGGCGTGCTCAAGGAGACGGCCCACCGGGCGGTCTACGGACGTTGACGGGGACAGGGCACGGCCCGTCCCCCGGATGAAAGGATAGGAAGATGGCAAGCACGGTTTTTCATGACTTCGGTCGCGCCGATCTGCGCGCGGACGTGAAGGTTCCCGGTCTCGGGGCCCGCATCGGCAAGTGGCTGGCGGACTATCGGCTCTACCGGCGCACGCTGGACGAGCTCGAGGCGCTGAGCGACCGCGAGCTCGCGGACCTCGGCCTGTCGCGGCTGCAGATCCGCGACATCGCACACGAGAGCGTCTACGCCAGCTGAGGCGGGACGCACCAGGTTTCCTCCCAAACTCGGCCGGGCTCGTCCCGGCCGTTTTTTTGTGCCGCGGTGGGTGGCCAATCGTGAACGCGAGGTTAAGGAAAAAAATAAGTCGGCGTAATATCAATATGTTACGTATAGTTTCGCGCGCGAAATCCGTTCAGAAGGGGACGCTGTCCGCGGCGGTGACGAAGCGGGCGATGACGTTCTTCGGGCCGGCCTTCTCGAAGTCGATGGCGAGCTTGTCGCCCTCGACCGCCGTCACCGTGCCGTAGCCGAACTTCTGGTGGAAGACCCGCGTGCCGGGGTCGAAGGCGGGCACGGCGGTGGTGTCGATCACCATGTTGCGCGCCTCCTGCGGCTGGGAGGTCCCGCGCGTCGCGGCCCGCGCCTGCATCCGCTTCCAGCCGGGCGAGTTGTAGACGTCGGCCCGGGCGGCATTGTCGGCCAGCGTCGATCCCCCGCCGGGCGCCGCGGCGCCGAAGCCGCCGCCGTAGAGGCCGGGCGGGGTCAGCACCTCGACGTGGTCGGCCGGCAGCTCGTCGATGAAGCGCGAGGGGAGCTGCGACTGCCACTGGTTGTAGACCCGCCGGTTGGCGGCGAAGGAGATGGTGCAGAGCCGGCGCGCCCGGGTGAGGCCGACGTAGGCGAGCCGGCGCTCCTCCTCCAGCCCCTTGAGCCCGCTCTCGTCCATCGACCGCTGCGAGGGGAAGAGCCCGTCCTCCCAGCCCGGCAGGAAGACGGCGGGAAACTCGAGGCCCTTGGCGGCGTGCAGCGTCATCACCGACACCTTGGCCGCGGCCTCCTCCTGGTCGTTGTCCATGATGAGCGCGACATGCTCGAGGAAGCCCTGCAGGTTCTCGAACTCGCCGAGGCCCTTCACCAGCTCCTTGAGGTTGTCGAGCCGCCCGGTCGCCTCGACCGACTTCTCCGCCCGCCACATGTCGGTATAGCCCGATTCCTCGAGGATGGTCTCGGCCAGCTCGACATGGTCGCGCCCCTCGCGGACGGCGGCGTGCCAGCGGTCGAAGCCGTCGACGAGCTGGCCGAGGGCGGCGCGGGCGCGGGCGGGGAGGCCGCCGTTGGCGGCGAGCAGGCCGGCGGCGTCGAGGAGCGAGACGCCGTTCTCGCGGGCGGTGCGGTTGATCTCCTGCAGCGCCTTGTCGCCGACGCCGCGCTTCGGCACGTTCACGATGCGCTCGAAGGCGAGGCCGTCGTCCGGCGAGACGGCGACGCGGAAGTAGGCCATGGCGTCGCGGATCTCCTGGCGCTCGTAGAAGCGCGGGCCGCCGATGACGCGGTAGGGGAGGCCGATGGTCAGGAAGCGGTCCTCGAAGGCGCGCATCTGGTGGCTGGCGCGGACGAGGATGGCGATGCCGTCGGGCGAGACGGGCGCGAGGCCGCGGGTGCCCTGGGTCAGCGCCTCGATCTCCTCGCCGATCCAGCGCGCCTCCTCCTCGCCGTCCCAGTGGCCGATGAGGCGGACCTTCTCGCCCTCGGGGAGGTCGGTCCAGAGCGTCTTGCCGAGCCGGCTCTCGTTGGCGGCGATGACGCCGGAGGCGGCGGCGAGGATGTGCGGGGTGGAGCGGTAGTTCTGCTCGAGGCGGATGACCCGGGCGCCGGGGAAGTCCTTCTCGAAGCGGAGGATGTTGCCGACCTCGGCGCCGCGCCAGCCGTAGATCGACTGGTCGTCGTCGCCGACGCAGCAGATGTTGTGGTGGCTGCCGGCGAGGAGGCGGAGCCAGAGGTACTGGGCGACGTTGGTGTCCTGGTACTCGTCGACGAGGATGTAGCGGAGCCAGCGCTGGTACTGGGCGAGGACGTCGGGGTGATCGCGCAGGATGGCGACGGCGTGCAGCAGCAGGTCGCCGAAGTCGCAGGCGTTGAGGGTGGCGAGGCGCTGCTGGTAGGCGGCGTAGAGCTCGCTGCCGCGGTGGTCGAAGGCGGAGGATTCGGCGGAGGGGACGCGCTCGGGGGGGAGGGCGCGGTTCTTCCAGCCGTCGATGAGGCTGGCGAGGAGGCGGGGGGGCCAGCGCTTCTCGTCGATGTTCGCCGCCTGGATCAGCTGGCGCAGCAGGCGCAGCTGGTCGTCGGTGTCGAGGATGGTGAAGTTCGACTTGAGGCCCACGAGCTCGGCGTGGCGGCGGAGGATGCGGACGGAGAGCGAGTGGAAGGTGCCGAGCCAGGGCATGCCCTCGATGACGCCGCCGACGAGCTGGCCGACGCGGGACTTCATCTCGCGGGCGGCCTTGTTGGTGAAGGTGACGGCGAGGATCTCGTTCGGGCGGGCGCGGCCGGTGCCGAGCAGGTGGGCGATGCGGGCGGTCAAGGCCTTGGTCTTGCCGGTGCCGGCGCCGGCGAGGACGAGGACCGGGCCGTCGAGCGCCTCGACGGCGGCGCGCTGGGCGGGGTTGAGGTCGTCGAGATAGGGGGCGGGGCGCGCGGCCATGGCGCGGGCGGAGAGCGGGCGCTCTGCCGCCTCGAAGGCGTCGGCCTCGTCGCTGATCCAGGTGCTCATCTCGCGCGCGAAGGTAATGCCGGGGCGGCGAAAAGGAAAGCCCCGCGTCCCCGTGCGTTCAGTGCGGACCGCAAGATCCTGCGTCGCTCGCGGCGGTCGCCCCCGCAGGATGTGTCCGTCACTCGCGGAAGCTCGTCGCGATCGCCTCGAGCTCGGCGCGGTCGAGGATGCGCACCGAGCCGCGGGAGAGGGCGACCCAGTTGCGGCCGCGCCAGACCGCGAGGGTGCGCGCCACCGCCTCGCGGGTGGCGCCGACGAAGTCGGCGAGGTCGGCCTGGGAGACGGCGACGCCGCCGCCCGCCGCGGCGAGCTTGCCGTCGAGATAGAGGAGGCGGCTGGCGAGGCGGACCGGCACCGGCAGGAAGGAGCGTTCCTCGAGCTTCAGGCTGAGGGCGCGGAGCCGCTCGCAGAGGAGGTCGATGAACTCGAGCGCCAGCTCGGGGCGGTGGCGGAGGGCCTCGAGGACGTCGGCGCGGCGGATGCGGCGCAGCACGCTGTGGGTGAGCGCGGTGGCGGTGGCGGTGCGGTCGCCGCCGAAGAGGGCGATCTCGCCGAAGACCTCGCCGGGGCGCTGGATGTCGAGGGCGAGCTTGCGCCCGTCGAGGGAGTGGACGCTGATCTCGATCTCGCCCTTCTCGACGACGTAGACGGCGTCGCCCGGGTCGCCCTGGCTGAACAGCACCTCGCCGGCGCCGAGCGTGGTGCGCACGGCGGTGTCCTCGATCAGCCGCCGGAGTTCCTGCGTCGCGGTGGAGAGGATCGGGCTTTCGGCCGTGACGTCGCGCAGAGCCACCTCGGGCACCCCCTTCGATCGGCCCGACTATAGCGGCAGCGGGCGCGGTTGGAAGCCGGGTCAGGCGGGCTGGCGGCCGTAGAGCAGGAGCATGACGACGATGACGGTGCCGTAGATGAGCTGGCGGCCGGCCTCGTCGATCTGCATGACCGAGAGGATCGACTGCAGCAGGGTGATGAGGATGACGCCGGCGACGGTGCCGAGGTAGGAGCCGCGGCCGCCGAGGACGTGGGTGCCGCCGAGGACGACGGCGGCGATGGCGGGCAGCAGGTAGGCGTCGCCCATCGACTGCGCCGCCTTGGAGGCGTAGCCGGCGAGGAGCACGCCGGCGAAGGCGTTGCAGGCGCCGGCGACGGCGAAGGCGACGAGCACGATGCGGCGGGTGTCGACGCCGGAGAGATAGACCGCCCGCTCGCGGTTGCCGATGCCGTAGACGGCGCGGCCGAAGGTGGTGCGGGTGAGGACGAAGACCGCCGCCGCGCCGACGACGATCCAGACGAGGACGGCGTTGGGGAGGCCGGGGATGAGGAAGCCGGTGGCGAGCCAGCGCATGGCGGGGGAGGCGGAGTCCTGCGGGGAGAAGCCGCCGGTGTAGACGACCATCAGGCCCTGGGCGACGGCGTTGGTGGCGAGGGTCACGATCATCGAGGGGATGCGCAGGTAGGCGACGCCGAAGCCGTTCACGAGGCCGATCAGGATGCCGCAGAGGACGCCGAAGGGGACGGAGAGGATCTCGCCGAGGAGGCCGTAGGCGGCGGCCGCGCTCGCCATCATGGCGCCGGTCGAGACCACCCAGGGGACCGAGAGGTCGATCTGGCCGAGCAGGATGACGAGCATGGTGCCGGTCGCGATGACGCCGAGGAAGGAGGCGACCTTCAGCTGCTGCATCAGGTAGTCGAAGGAGAGGAAGTTGCGCGAGTAGAGGCTGCCGAGGAGGAGGAGCAGGAGGATGCAGCCGAAGGCGATGACGACCGCCGGGTCGGCGCGGCGGAGGGGCCCGGGGAGGCGGCCGTGGAGGCGGGCGCGGAAGCCGGTGGGGGCGGCGTCGCTCATTCGAACCAGTCCAGGCGGTTGCGCACGCGCAGGAGGCCGAAGGCGCCGAGGCTGACGGCGAGGAGCAGGACGACGCCCTGGAAGAGCGGCTGCCAGAGCGGGTCGAGGTCGAAGACGAAGAGGAGGTCGCCGATGGTGCGGAAGGCGAGGGCGCCGAAGATGGCGCCGATGGCGCTGCCGCGGCCGCCCATCAGGGAGATGCCGCCGAGGACGACGGCGGCGATCGAATAGAGCGTGTAGGCGTTGCCGGAGGCGTAGGCGGCCTCGCCGGTGTAGGAATAGAAGGTGAGGAAGAGGCCGCCGAGGGCGGCGAAGAGGCCGGCGAGGGTGTAGGCGAGGAACTTGGCGCGGCGGATCGGCATGCCGGACATGTAGGCGGCGACCTCGGCCGAGCCGGCGGCGTAGGCGGCGCGGCCGACGACGGAGCGGCGGTAGGGGACCCAGATGAGCAGGGTCGCCAGCGCGAGGGCGACGAGGCTGGCCGGGACGAGGCCGAGGATGCGGCCGGTCAGGGCGTCGGCGAGATCCTCGTTGACCGAGCCGCCGGGGAAGGGGCGGAGCATCAGCGCGAGGCCGTAGAAGATGGCGCCGGTGGCGATGGTGGTGACGATCGGCTGCAGGCGGCCGTAGATGACGATGAGGCCGTTCAGCGCCCCGCAGGCGAGGCCGGTCGCAAGGACGGCGAGGACGCCGAGGCCAGTCTGGAGCGGCGTGCCGACGACGAGCCAGGAGGCGAGGCAGTTGGTGAGGACGAGGACCATGCCGACGGAGAGGTCGATGCCGGCGGTGATGACGACCAGCGCCTGGGCGACGGCGACGAAGGCGAGCAGCGTGGCCTTGTTGGAGGCGGTCTGCACCACGTTGGCGGTGAGGCCGGCGGGGTGGTTCGAGACGTAGATGAGGAACATGACCGCGAAGATGGCGACGGCCATCAGGGTGCCGCGCTGCTCGGCCAGCCAGTAGCGCCAGTCCTTCACGGGGCGGGGCTCCGCGGGGATTTCGCGCGCGAAACTATACTCAAGTCCTTGATGCGGAAGGGATACGTCAGGTTAACGGGGGGTGAATCCCCCGGGTGGGGGCGGGGAGCGCCACCCTCGGGGGGCCTGAAGGCCCCCGCTCGGGCGGCGCTTGGCGGTCGGCTGCCTTTGCAGCCTCCCTCCGGCGGAAAGCGGCCTTCGGCCGCTTGAGTCATTGTTCTCCCCGCCTGTTGGCGGGGCCCCGGACTGCTCGATAGGGTTTCTGCCTGTATGAAAGCCTTTGAGGGACGGGCGGCAGCGGCAGTCCTCACGGGCGAGGCGGGTGGGGTGGGGAGACGGTGGAGCATTCGCGGGCGGTGACGGGCGCCGCGGGCGTGCGGGTGACGTACGCGGGGGGCCGGCGCGGCGCCTCCGTCGGCGGGCGGGAGGGCGGCGCGCGGCGTCATGCGGCGGATCCGGGGATGTTGAGGGCGCTGGCGACGAGGGCGCGCTCGGTGATCTCGGGACCGGCGAGCTCGCGGACGACGGCGCCGTCGTACATGACGAGGACGCGGTCGCAGCAGCCGATGAGCTCGGCATAGTCGGTGGAGTAGAAGAGGATGGCGGCGCCGGCGTCGGCGAGGCCGCGCAGCAGCTGGTAGATCTCCTGCTTGGTGCCGACGTCGATGCCGCGGGTCGGGTCGTTGAGCAGGATGATGCGCGGGCGGTTCGCCAGCCACTTGGCGATGACGACCTTCTGCTGGTTGCCGCCGGAGAGGGCGCCGACCGGGATGTCGGGGCTCGCGGTCTTGATGGCGAGGAGCCTGGTCATCTCGGCGACGAGCTTCGCCTCGGCGGCGCGGTCGACGATCCCGCGGCGGGCGATGCGGTCGAAGGCGGCGAAGGTGAGGTTCTCGCCGACGGTCATCGGCAGCATCAGCCCCTCGGTCTTGCGGTCCTCGGGGATGAGCGCCATGCCGAGGGCGCGCGCCCGGGTCGGGCTCGGGATGCGCTCCGGGCGGCCGGCGACCTCGATCGTGCCGTCGAGGTCGCGCAGCACGCCGAAGAGGCCGAGCAGGAGCTCACGCTGGCCCTGGCCGTCGAGGCCGCCGAGGCCGACCACCTCGCCCTTGCCGACGTCGAAGGAGACGCCCCGCAGCCGGCCGGTCCAGGAGAGGCCGCGGGCGGCGAGGACGGTCTCGGGCAGCTCGGCGCGGGCGGTGCGCGGCGGGAAGACGTGGCGGTACTCGCGGCCGATCATCATCTCGACCACCTCCTGGTCGGACCTGGTGCCGGCGGCGTAGGTGGCGACGTTGCGGCCGTTGCGGAAGACGGTGCATTCGTCGGCGAGCGCCTCGATCTCGTGCATCCGGTGCGAGATGTAGACGAGGGCGAGGCCCTCGGCGCGCAGGCGCTTCAGCACGCCGAAGACCTTGTCGACGTCGGCGGCGGTGAGCGCGGAGGTCGCCTCGTCGAGGATGAGGATGCGCGGGCGCTGGGCAAGGGCCTTGGCGATCTCGACCATCTGGCGGCGGGAGAGCGGCAGGTCCTTGACCAGGGCGCGCGGGTGGATGTCGGCGGCGCCGGCGCGGGCGAGCGCCGCCTCGGCGATGCGGCGCTGGGCGCGGCGGTCGATCATGCCGAGGCGGGTGGGCGGCCGGCGGGCGACGATATTGTCGGCGACCGAAAGGTCGGGGATGAGCGAGAGTTCCTGGAAGACGCAGACGATGCCGGCGTCGCTGGCCGCCGCCGGGTCGGGGAAGCCGGCGGCGCGGCCGTCGAGGGTGATGCTGCCGGCGTCGGGCTGCACCACGCCGGCGAGGATCTTGATGAGGGTGGACTTGCCGGCGCCGTTCTCGCCGAGGACGGCGTGGATCGAGCCGGCGCGTACCGAGAGTTCGGCGTCGGCCAGCGCCACGATGCCGCCATAGCGCTTGGAGACGCCTTCCATGCGCAGGAGCGGCTGGTCGGGCATCGGCCTCACCCCCATGCTGAACCCGGCGTGGCCGGGGGCCGCCGGCGGCGGGCGGCCCCCGGGGGTCACCGGTTCCAGGTCACTGATTCTCCTGGGTCTGCCCCATGATCTCCTGGGCGGTGAAGTTGATGTCGCAGGTCGGGAAGGAGTTGCCGACGAAGAAGTTGTCGGATTCGCCCGGGTAGTAGTCGACGCCCTCCTTGAGGTCCGGGTCGGAGGCGACCGCCGTCGGCAGGCGCACCGACTGCGGCACCACCTGGCCGTCGAGCGCGGCGAGCGCGACCTTGATCGCCACCGCGACCTGCGCCGGGCCGGAGCCGGCGGAGGTGCATTTCAGCCCCTCGGCGGCGTACTGGGCGCAGAACTTGCGGAAGCCGTTCTCGGTCTCGCCGCCGAAGGGCACCATCGGGTGCTTGGCGTCGAGCATCGCCTGGACGACGCCGGTGTCGCCGCCCTGGGCGGTGATGCCGTCGAAGGGGCCGTTGGTGGCGATGGCGTCGGCGGTCGCCTTCTGCGCCGTCGGGTCGTCCCACTTGCCCATGACCTCGGTCACGTCCCAGCTCTTGCCGGAGGCGTCGAGGATCTCGTGGATGCCGTTGTGGCGGTCGGTGTCGACGGAGGTTCCGGCGACGCCCCTGACCTCGAGGACCTTGCCGCCGTCGGGCAGGTGCTCGACCAGCCAGTTGCCCCAGAGCTCGCCGAGGCCCTTCTGGTCGACGTTGACGTTGATGGCGTCCTGGGTGTCGAGGATGTTGTCGAAGGCGACGAGGACGACGCCCGCCTCCTTGGCGCGCTTGATGACCGGGCCGAAGGCGGTGGGGTTCTGGGCGTTGACGACGATGGCGTCGAAGCCCGAGTCGATGAAGTTGTTGATCGCCGAGATCTGCGCCGGCACGTCCTCGCCGGTGGAGACGACCTTGAACTCCGCGAGCCTCGTGGCGACCTCGGGCTGCCGGGCGTAGGCCTTGGCGGTCTGGATCATCTGGATGCGCCAGGTGTTGGCGATATAGCCGTTGGCGAGCGCGATCCGGTAGGGGCCTTCCTTCTTCGGGAACTGGAAGAACTGGGTGTCGGCGGCCCAGGGCACCATGCAGTCGGCGTCGGTCGCCGGGCCGGATACGATTTCGGGCTCGGCCATCGCCGTGCCGGCCACGGCGAGGATCGCCGCGGTTACGCAGGCGCCGAGAAGGCGCGCCCGAGTGCGAGCAGAAGTCATGACGTTCTCCTCCCAATCGCGGCTTGTGCCGCGTTCCGCCCCGGGAGGGTGGCCGGCGAGCGGCCGGGCGCTTCCAGGCGCTGCTTGTCTCCCCACCCCTGGCCGGACAATGGTTAGGCGCGGGCGGAAAAGCTGTCAATGAGCGGCTGCGGGCAGCGGCCGCGGGTTCGGACGGGAGGAGGCTGGCATGGAGCGGGCCGAGCTGGCGCGGCGGTTCGAGATCGGGGCGCATCCGCTCGCGTTCCGCGGGCTCGGCCCGGGAGAGGGGGGCGTCAGGCCGATCGCCTTCGCCACCCGGTCGGGCGAGGCGGTGGAGGGCTTCCTGCTCGAGCCGGACGGCGGGGGGCCGGCGCCCGCGGTGCTCTACGTCCACGCGCACGGCTGGCGCTACGACATCGGCGCGCGCGAGGCGGTGGACGGGCAGGCGGCGCTCGCCGGGCCGATGGGGCCGGCGCTCGCGCGGGCCGGCTTCCGGGTGCTGGCGATCGACATGCCCTGCTTCCGCGGCCGGGCCGGGACGCCGGAGAGCGCGGCGGCGAAGGCGGCGCTCTGGCGGGGCGGCTCGCTGGCCGGGCAGATGCTTGGCGAGCTCCACTCGGCGCTCGACTGGCTGGCGGGCGATCCCGGCACCGATCCGGGCCGGATCGCGGTCTTCGGGCTCTCGATGGGGGCGACGCTCGGCTACTGGCTGGGGGCGGTCGAGCCGCGGCTGGCCGCGGTGGCGCATCTCTGCTGCTTCGCCGACTTCGCCCCGCTGATCGAGAGCGGGGCGCATGACCTGCACGGGCTCTACCTGACGGTGCCGGGGCTGGTGAGCCGGGTCTCGAACGGCGAGATCGCCGGGATGATCGCGCCGCGGCCGCAGTTCGTCGGGCTGGGCGAGGCGGATCCGCTGACGCCGCCGGAGGCGATCGGGCCGGCGCTGGCGACGCTGCGCGCCGCCTATGCCGCCGCCGGGGCGGAGCGGGCGCTCCGGGTGCGGCTGGAGCCGGGGGTCGGGCACCGGGAGACGCCGGAGATGCGGGCGGAGGTCATGGGTTTCCTGTGCGAGGCGCTCGGAGTCGCACGCGTGCGACGGCGGGCAAGTGACTGACGGGGCTGGTGAATCCGGCTGGCGTTAACCCGGTGTTCATGGAGGCGCGCGGCTTGGCGAAGGTGGTCGAGGTCAACGACAGGATGCAGCGGGGCTACCGCTACGCGCTGGTCGCGCCGGCGGGGCGCGGGTTCGATCCGGCGTTCCGGCCGGAGCTGACGCCGGCCGAGATGCTGCGGTTGGGCGTGTTCGGGGGGAAGTACATGACCGACTGCCGGGAGGAATTTCCGGCGGCCTGGTTCGAGGGGGCGAAGCTGTCGCCGGAGGGGAAGGACCCGGGGCTCAACTGGTTCGGGGTGGACGCGAGCCAGCCGCTGTCGGTCTGGCGGGCGAAGGGGTGGATCCATCCGGACGACCCGCGGGGGTGGTTCCAGTGGTACTGCCGCTACTAGCGGGGGCGGCGGATGGCGGACGACGGGCGGCAGATCGGGCGGTGGAAGGCGATGCGGCGGCACGTGGCCCAGGTGGAGCGGAACTGCGAGCGGGGGGACGTCTGGTGCCGGCGGCGGCAGCGGCCTCGAGGTCCTGCGACAGGGAGCTGAGGGCCAACCC
>NZ_CALLYO010000257.1 GCF_937858865.1 uncultured Amaricoccus sp.
GGGCAGACTGGAATGCGGCCGGAAAGGGGCTGGAAAGCGGCCATACGAATTGCGGTTGTGACCAGAGGTCCACGCGGCCCCGGGGGGCCGTCAGCTGGAAAGGTTCAGCGCCACGAAGCGCGGCTGGCCGTCGCGGCGGAGCAGCAGCAGGATCGAGTTGCGGCCGGCCTGCTCGGCGGCCTCGATGCGGTCGCGCATCTCCTTCGGGCTCGCGACCGGCTCCTGGCCGACCTCGGCGATGATGTCGCCCTCGCGCATCCCCTTGGCATAGGCGTCGGAGGTTGCGTCGAGCTCGGTGACGATGAGGCCGGTCACGTCGCGGTCGAGCGCGAAACGCTCGCGGATCGGGTCGTTGACCACGGCGACCGTCATGCCGAGCAGGCGCTCCTCGCGCGGGGCGGCGGCGGGCGGCTGGCCGGGGGCGGCGGCGAGCGTCGTCTCCTCGAGCAGGCCGACCTCGACCGTGAGCGTCGTCTCGGCGCCGTCGCGGAAGATGACGACGTCGACCGTCTCGCCGGCCGGCGTGTCGGCCACCACGCGGACGAGCTCGCGGGTGTCCTCGATCTCCTCGCCGCCGAACTTCAGCACGACGTCGCCGGCCTTGAGCCCGGCCTTGAGGGCGGGGCCCTCGGGCACGTCGGTGACGAGAGCGCCCTTCGCCTCGTCGAGGCCGATGGCGTCGGCCATGTCCTCGTCGACGTTCTGGATGCGCACCCCGAGCCAGCCGCGGCGGGTCTCGCCGAAACGGCGCAGCTGGTCGACGACGTTGGAGACGACGGCGGACGACATGGCGAAGCCGATGCCGATCGAGCCGCCGGTGGGCGAGAGGATCGCCGTGTTCACCCCGATGACCCGGCCCTGCATGTCGAAGAGCGGGCCGCCCGAGTTGCCGCGGTTGATGGCGGCGTCGGTCTGGATGAAGTCGTCGTAGCTGCCCTGCAGCGTGCGGTTGCGTGCCGAGACGATGCCGGCCGAGACCGAGAAGCCCTGGCCGAGCGGGTTGCCGATGGCGAGCACCCAGTCGCCGACCTTGGCGGCATCCGAATCGCCGAACTCGACGAAGGGGAGATCGGTGTCGCTCTCAACCTTGAGAAGCGCGATGTCGGTGCGGCTGTCGCGGCCGACCAGCGTCGCCGACAGCGTGCCGCCGTGGTAGAGCTCGACCTCGATCTCGTCGGCGCTCTCGATCACGTGGTTGTTGGTGACGATGTAGCCGTCGGGCGAGACGATGAAGCCGGAGCCGAGCGCGTTCGAGCGCTGCTGCCGGCGCGGCATGCCGTCCTGGCGCTCCATGAAGTCGCGGAAGAATTCCTCGAAGGGCGAGCCGGGCGGCAGGATCGGCCGCATCCCGTCGCTCACGTCGGCGACGTTGGTGGTGGTGGTGATGTTCACGACCGCCGGGCTCAGCCGGTCGGCGAGCTCGGAGAAGCTCTCCGGCACGTAGCGGGGGCCGGGGTCGACCTGCAGCGGCTGGGCCTCGCCCGTCGCCTGCTGGGCGGCCACCGGGTGGCAGAGGCCGAGGCCGAAGGCGAGGGCGCCCGCGGCGAGCAGGCCCGGGAAAAGGCTTGGAATCTCGGTGCGGATTGCCATTGCTGCGCCTCCTCGCGCGCGGCCGGGCGTCGGGCGTCCCGCCCCATGGTGGAAGTCTCGGGCCCCCCGGCAGGACCGGCAAGTCACGCCTTCGTGCGCCGTCGCGGCCGCGGGGAAAGGAGAGAATCTCATGCCTGCGAGATCCAGACAAGCGCGATGCCGACCGTCACCGCCAGGAGCCCGATCAGCCGCCGGTGCTCGGGGTCCATGCGGGCGATGGCCTCGAGCGCCTCGCGCATGCGGGACGGCGCGAGCGCGAGCGCCAGCCCCTCGATGATCGCCACCAGCCCGAGCCCGAGGAGCGCCGCCCTAATCATTCGGATCCGCGGCGGCGCTCGCCGCCGGCGCCGCGGATGCCGGGGGCGCGGGCGGAGCTTCCGCCGCGCGCGGCTCCGGCGAGTGCAGATAGTCGAAGAAGGCGCTGTCGGGCTCGACCAGCATGGTGGCGTTCTCGGCCTTGAGCGAGCCGCGGTAGGCGTCGAGCGAGCGCATGAAGGCGAAGAACTCGGGGTCCGCGCCGTAGGCCTCGGCGAGGATGCGGTTGCGCTCGGCGTCGCTCTCGCCGCGGATCACCTGCGCGTCGCGCTCGGCCTCGGAGACGATCTCGATCGCGGTGCGGTCGGCCTGGGCGCGCACCCGCTGCGCCGCCTCGTTGCCGCGGGCGCGCTCGTCGGCCGCCTCGCGCTCGCGCTCGGCCTTCATGCGGTCGAAGGTGGCGGCGAGGTTCTGCTCCGGCAGGTCGGCGCGCTTCAGCCGCACGTCGATGATCTCGACCCCGAGCGCGCGCGCCTCGAGGATCGAGGCGTCGCGGATGCGGTTCATCAGGCCGACGCGGTCGGCCGAGAGCACGGCCTCGGAGCGGACCGAGCCGAGCGCCTCGCGGACGTTGGCGGTCAGGATCGCCTCGAGCCGCTGGGTCGCCGCCTGCATCCCGCCGACGCCCACGGCGCGGCGGAACTGGCTGACATCGGAGATGCGCCAGCGGGCGAAGGCGTCGACGATGAGCCGGCGGTCGTCGAGCGGCGTCACTTCGAGCGCACTGGTGTCGAGGCCCTGGATGCGGCTGTCGTAGTAGACGACGTTCTGGATGAACGGGATCTTGAAGGCGAGGCCCGGCGTCTCGTTCACCGCGCGCACCTGGCCGAACTGGAGCACCATCGCCTTCTCGCGCTCGTCGACGGTGTAGATCGAGCTCAGGGCCACGAAGCCGAGCGCCACGAGGACGGCGATGAGGATGGGGACGCGGCGCATCATTTGCTCCCTTCGGTCGGCGCGGAGGGCGCGGGCTTCAGCTCGTTGAGCGGCAGGTAGGGCACGATGCCGCTGGCGTTGCCGGTCGGGGTGTCGAGCACGAACATGCGCACGTTGCCGAGCACCTCCTGCATCGTCTCGAGATAGAGCCGCTTGCGCGTGACCTCGGGGGCCTTGACGTATTCCTGCTGCACGGCGCTGAACCGGCTCGCCTCGCCCTGGGCGGCGTTGACGACGCGCGCACGGTAGCCTTCGGCCTCCTGGATCGTCTGAGCCGAGTTGCCGCGCGCGGCGGCCAGCGTGCGGTTGGCATAGGCGTCGGCCTGGTTCTGCAGCGTCGAGCGCTCCTGGCGTGCCGCCTGCACCTCGCGGAAGGCGTCGATCACCTGCTGCGGCGGGTCGGCGCGGTCGAAGTTGACCCGCACGATGTTCACCCCCGAGCCGTATTCGTCGAGGGTCTGCTGGATCAGGTCGGAGACCTCCTGGCTGATGATGCCGCGGTCGCGCGAGAGGATCGGCGAGAGCTGCGAGCGGGAGACCACCTCGCGCATCGCCGACTCGGCGACGGCCTGGATGGTGGAGGTCGGGTCGGAAAGGTTGAAGAGGAATTCCGCCGGGTCGCGCACGTTCCAGACCACCTGGAAGGTGATGTCGACGATATTCTCGTCGCCGGTCAGCATCAGCCCGGCCGAGGTGCCGCGCACGGTGCCCGAGCCGATCTCCTCGGTATTCTCCCGCGTCACCTGCACGATCTCGTGGGTGACGATCGGCCAGGGGGCGAAGTTGAGGCCGGGGTTGCCGATGCAGTCGCCGCGGCATTCGCCGAAGGTGAGCTCCACCGACTGCTCCTCGGGCCGGACGGTGTAGAAGGACATGAGCAGCCAGATGCCGACCGCCGCCGCGGCGCCAATGGCGAGCCCGCGGCGGCCGATGCCGGCGCCCCCGCCACCGCCGCCGCCCGGGCCGCGGCCGCGGCCGGTGCGCCCGCCCATCAGGATGCGGAGCTGCTCCTGGCCCTTGCGGACGATCTCGTCGATGTCGGGCACCTGCGGCTGGTGGCCCGGACCCTTGCCGCCGCCGCCGCCACCGCCACCGCCCCAGGGTCCCCGGCCGCCGCCCTTCTTGTCGTCGCCGCCGCCGCCCCCGCCCCAGGGCCCGCCGTTGTTGCTGTAGGGCATGCGTGCTCCTCGTCCTTGCGGGATTGCCGTGGTTGCGGGGCATTTGCCCACCTCTCCCGGCAAATTCAAGGTGTGATGACGCCCCGTCACGCCACCTTGCTCGGGCGGGCGCCCTCAGGCGACCGGCGTGCGCATGATCACGAGCTCCTCGGCCGAGGTCGGATGCAGCGCCATGGTGCGGTCGAAATCGTCCTTGGTCGCGCCCATGCCGACCGCGATCGCGGCGAGCTGGACCATCTCGGCGGCCCCCTCGCCGACGAGGTGCACGCCGAGGACGCGCCGGTCCTTTGCGCCGACGACGAGCTTCATCATCGTCCGCTCCTGCCGCCCGGAGAGGGTGTTGAGCAGCGGGCGGAAGCGCGTGCGGTAGATCTCGACCGGCCCCTTCTGCCGCGCCTCGGCCTCGGTAAGGCCGAGGGTCGCCGACGGGGGCTGGGTGAAGACCGCCTTCGGCACCAGCGAATGGTCGGTCCGCCGCGCCGCGCCGCCGAAGACGGTGTCGGCGAAGGCCTGGCCCTCGTCGATCGCGACCGGCGTCAGCGCCACGCGGTCGGTGACGTCGCCGACCGCGAAGATCGAGGGCACCGCGGTCTGCGACCATGCGTCGACGCGGACCGCGCCGTTCGCCTGGAGCTCGACCCCGAGCGGCTCGAGCCCGAGGCCGGCGGTGTTCGGCCGCCGGCCGGTGGCGAAGAGCACCTGGTCGACGAGGTGCGTCTCGCCGTTGTCGGCGGTGACCAGCAGGCCGTCCGCCGCCTTCTCGACGGCGACGACGTCGCGCTGCACCTCGAGCGCGACGCCGCGGGCGCGCATGGCGCCGGCCAGCTCGTCGCGCAGGTCCTCGTCGAAGCCGCGCAGGATCTGCTCGCCGCGGTAGAGCTGGGTGACGTGGGTGCCGAGCCCGTTCATGATGCCGGCGAACTCGCAGGCGACATAGCCGCCGCCGACGATCAGCAGCCGGTCCGGCCGGACGGGCAGGTCGAAGATCTCGTTCGAGGTGATGCCGAGCTCGGCCCCGGGGATGGCCGGGACGAAGGGGCTGCCGCCGGTCGCGACGAGGATGTGGCTCGCGCGGTATTCCGCGCCGTTGGCGAGGCGCACCCGGTGCGCGTCGAGGAGGCTGGCGCGGGAGGCGCAGAGCTGCACCCCCGCCTGGCGCAGCCGGTCGGCATAGGCCGCCTCGAGGCGGGCGATCTCGGCGTCCTTGGCGGCGACGAGGGCGGGCCAGTCGAAGCGCACGCCCTCGACCGTCCAGCCGTAGCCGCGGGCGTCCTCGAAATGGTCGGCGAAGCCCGCGGCGTAGACGAGGAGCTTCTTCGGGATGCAGCCGCGGATCACGCAGGTGCCGCCGTAGCGGAACTCCTCGGCGAGGCCGACGCGGGCGCCGTGCTCGGCGGCGATGCGCGCGGCGCGCACGCCGCCCGAGCCGCCGCCGATCACGAAGAGATCGAAGTCGAAGGCGGAGTCGGGCACCGGCTCAGGCGTCCTGGTTGCGCATGAGCTCGACGATGTCGACCGGATCGCCGCCCGGCCGGCGGATGACCTCGGCCACGCCATCCGGGTGGCCGATGACCGCGCTGTGCGCCATGTCGATGAAGAGCCCGTGCTCGACCACCCCCGGCACCATGTTGAGCGCCGAGGCGAGCCGGCGCGGGTTGCCGATGCGGCCGAGGTGCAGGTCGAGGATGTGGTTGCCCTCGTCGGTGACGAGGGGGGCGCCCTTGCTGCCGAGCCGGACCTCGATCCGGTGCCCGTCCACGTCCATCGTGGCGAGGAGCTCCTCGACGAGGCGGCGGGTCGCGGTCCAGCCGAAGCGCACGATCTCGACCGGCAGCGGGAAGCGGCCGAGCTGGGCGACGCGCTTGCTCGAATCGGCGATCACCACCATGCGCGCGCTCGCCGCGGCGACGATCTTCTCCTGCAGGAGCGCCGCGCCGCCGCCCTTGATGAGGTTGAGCTCGCCGTCGATCTCGTCCGCGCCGTCCACCACCAGGTCGATGAGGTCGACGTCGTCGAGGCGGCGGAGCGGCACGCCGAGCTCCTCGGCCAGCCAGACAGTGGCGCTCGAGGTGGCGACGCCCTCGACCGAGAGGCCCTCGCGGCGGATGCGGTCGGCGAGCAGGCGGACGAACCAGCCGGCGGTCGAGCCGGTGCCGAGGCCGAGCATCATGCCGTCCTCCACCATCTCGAGGGCGCGCGCAGCGGCGGCGCGCTTGGCCTCGTCGGCGGGAGGAAGTGACGACATCGCAGGGCCCCCGAACGTATCCCCTCCGAGTCTATAGGCCGATTGCCGGGCAGCCGAAAGCCGATTTGCCGCGCGCGGCGGATGCAGGACGGGGGCGGGACAGGCGAGGTCGCAATTGGCCTGACAATCGCCGGCAAACCGCGTCTAATGCGGGGCATGTTCCTCAGCGTGTTCGACATCTTCAAGGTCGGCGTGGGCCCCTCCTCCTCGCACACCATCGGCCCGATGGTCGCGGCCGGCCGCTTCCTCGCCGCGCTCCGCGACGGCGCGGACCGCATCCCCGGCGCGGGCGAGCCGGCGCGGCTCGTCTGCCGGCTGCACGGCAGCCTCGCCTTCACCGGCAAGGGGCATGCGACCGACCGGGCGGTGATCCTCGGCCTCGCCGGCTTCGACCCGGGCGACTTCGACGCCCGGCGGGCGGCCGAGGTGCTGGAGCGGATCGCCGCCACCGGCCGCATCGCGCCCCCCGACCTGCCGGAGATGGCCTTCGATGCGGCGCGCGATCTCGTCTTCGACTACGGGCCGCCGCTGCCCGGGCACGCCAACGGGCTCGTCCTCTCGGCCTGGGACGCCCGCGGCAACCTGCACATGCAGGAGACCTACTATTCGATCGGCGGCGGCTTCGTGCAGACGGCGCGCGAGCACGACCGGCCGCGGGACGAGGCCGAGGGGCCGGCGGTCCCCCACCCCTTCCGCACCGTGGCCGAGCTGGTGGCGCTGACCCGCACCCGGGGGCTGACGATCGCCGGGCTGCAGCGGGCGAACGAGCGCGCGCTGCGCTCGGACGCCGAGATCGACGCCGGCCTCGCCCGCCTCTGGGCGGTGATGACCGAGTGCATCGACCGCGGGCTCGCCGGCGAGGGCATCCTGCCGGGCGGGCTCAAGGTGCGCCGCCGGGCCCGCGCCATCCACGAGCGGCTGCTCGCCGAGCGGGGGCAGAACCTGACCGCGCCCCATACCATCAACGACTGGATCTCGGTCTACGCCATCGCGGTCAACGAGGAGAACGCCGCCGGCGCCCAGGTGGTGACGGCGCCGACCAACGGCGCCTCGGGGGTGATCCCGGCGACGATCCGCTACTATCTCGACCACGTCCCCGGCGCCACGCGGGCGAAGGTGCCGGAGTTCCTGCTGACCGCCGGCGCCATCGGCGCGCTCATCAAGTCGAACGCCTCGATCTCCGGCGCCGAGGTCGGCTGCCAGGGCGAGGTGGGCTCGGCCGCCGCCATGGCCGCGGCCGGCCTCGCCGCCGTCCTCGGCGGCACGCCGGCGCAGATCGAGAACGCCGCCGAAATCGCCCTCGAGCACCATCTCGGCATGACCTGCGACCCGATCGCCGGCCTGGTGCAGGCGCCCTGCATCGAGCGGAACGGCCTCGGCGCCATCAAGGCGGTCTCCGCGGCGAGCCTCGCGCTGCGTGGAGACGGCCAGCACCTCGTCAGCCTCGACGCCTGCATCGAGACCATGCGCCAGACCGGCCGCGACATGGACTCGCGCTACAAGGAGACCTCGCTCGGCGGCCTCGCGGTCAACGTGCCGGCGTGCTGACCGTACGCCCCGAATCACCCGCTCGACAAATCTGCTCGCGGGCCGCTAACTGGCGCTGGCGGCGCGATGAGACCGCCCAACCTCGGGGATTGTCGAGAATGCGAACGAGACACGTGATCGGCCTGCT
>NZ_CALLYO010000258.1 GCF_937858865.1 uncultured Amaricoccus sp.
TCTCGGCCGGCTTCTACTACAAGACCTTCATGTGGCCGCGCGCCTTCTGGGACCGCGTCTACGAGCCGATCATCCGCAACGCCGCCGGCCTGGGCATCTCCCCGACCGAGCCCGATGCCGACCGCTACGCCAGCCGCTTCGCCCACACCGACGTGCTCGTCATCGGCACCGGTCCCGCCGGCCTCGCCGCCGCGCTCGCCGCCGGCCGCGCCGGCGCCAAGGTCATGCTGGTCGACGAGAACTCCGAACCCGGCGGCACGCTGCTCTCCGAGCCCTCAGTCGTCATCGACGGCAAGCCGGCCTGGGACTGGCTCGCCGCCACACTCGCCGAGATCGACGGGCTGCCGAACGTCACGGTGATGACCCGCACCACCGCAATCGGCTACTACCACCAGAACCTCGTCGCCCTCTGCCAGCGCCTGACCGACCATCTCGCCACCGCCCCGGCGGAGGCGCCGCGCGAGCGCATGTGGAAGGTCCGCGCGCGCGAGGTCGTCCTCGCCCAGGGCGCGCTCGAGAAGCCGCTGGTGTTCGACGGCAACGACCGCCCGGGCGTCATGCTCGCCGGCGCCGCCCAGACCTATCTCAACCGCTACGGCGTCAGGGTCGGCGACCGGCCGGTGATCGTCACCGCGCACGACAGCGCCTGGTTCGCCGCCTTCGACCTCGCCGAGGCCGGCGCGAGGCCCGTCGCCATTGTCGACGTCCGTTCGACCGTCGATGCCGCCCTCACCGACCGTGCCCGGGCTCTCGGTATCGAGGCCCTGCTCGGCCGCACCGTCACCGGCACCTCGGGCCGGCTGCGGGTGAAGTCGCTGCGCGTCAACCGGATCGAGAACGGCAGGGCGGGCGCCGCCCGCGACATCGCCTGCGACGCCGTGCTGATGTGCGGCGGCTGGACGCCCTGCCTGCACCTCTTCAGCCACACCCAGGGCAAGCTTTCCTGGGATGAGGCGCTCCAGGTCTACCTTCCCGGCAAGAAGACGGAGGCGGTGCAGATCGCCGGCGGCGGCCGCGGCCTCTGGGGCATCGCCGCCGCCCTCGACGACGGCGCCGTCGCCGGCGCGCAGGCGGCCAGGGACGCCGGCCGCGACGCGACCGCCCCGACCTACGCCGTCACCGCCGACCGCACCGGTTCCGGTGTCACGCTCACCGAGCTGCCGACCGACCGCAATGCCGCCAAGGCCAAAGCCTTCATCGACTTCCAGAACGACGTGACCGCCAAGGACATCCGCCTCGCGGTCCGCGAGGGGATGCGCTCGATCGAGCACGTCAAGCGCTACACCACTAACGGCATGGCGACCGACCAGGGCAAGATGTCCAACATCAACGGCCTGATGATCGCCGCCGACGCGCTCGGCAAGGCGCCGCCGCAGGTCGGCCTGACCACCTTCCGCCCGCCCTATACGCCGACGACATTCGGCACCTTCGCGGGCTATCATCAGGGCACGATGTTCGACGTCACCCGGCGGACGCCCATCGACTCGTGGGCCGAGGAGCACGGCGCGGCCTTCGAGCCGGTCGCGCTCTGGCGCCGCGCCTGGTACTTCCCGCGCGCCGGCGAGGACATGCACGCCGCGGTCAACCGCGAGTGCAGGATGACCCGCGCGTCCCTCGGCATCTTCGACGCCTCGACGCTCGGCAAGATCGAGGTCGTCGGGCCGGATGCCGTCACCTTCATGGAGCGGATGTACACCAACCCCTGGGCGAAGCTCGGGGTCGGCCGCTGTCGCTACGGGCTCCTGCTCGGCGAGGACGGCTTCATCCGCGACGACGGCGTCATCGGCCGGCTGGCCGAGGATCGCTTCCACGTCACCACCACCACCGGCGGCGCCGCGCGCGTCCTCGGCATGATGGAGGACTACCTCCAGACCGAATGGCCCGACCTGCGCGTGTGGCTCACCTCGACCACCGAGCAGTGGGCGACGATCGCGCTCAACGGCCCGAATGCCCGCAAATTGCTCGAGCCGTTCGTCGAAGGCGTCGACATCTCCGACGAGACCTTTCCGCACATGTCGGTCGCCGAGTGCACCGTCGCCGGCTTCCCCGCGCGGCTCTTCCGGATTTCCTTCAGCGGCGAGCTCGGCTTCGAGGTCAACGTCCCGGCCCGCCACGGCCGCGCGCTCTGGGAGAAGCTCTGGGAGGCCGGCCAGCAGTACGACGTCTGCCCCTACGGCACCGAGACCATGCACGTGCTCAGGGCCGAAAAGGGCTTCATCATCGTCGGCCAGGATACCGACGGCACGCTGACGCCCGACGACGCCGGCCTCTCCTGGGCGATCGGCAAGAAGAAGCCCGACTTCGTCGGCAAGCGCTCGCTGACCCGCCCCGACATGGTCGCCAAGGGCCGCAAACAGCTCGTCGGCCTTCTGACCGACGACCCGAAGGCCGTTCTGCAGGAAGGCGCGCAGATCGTTGCCGACCCGAACCAGCCGAAGCCGATGAAGATGCTCGGCCACGTCACCTCCTCCTACTGGAGCGAGGCGCTCGGCCGCTCGATTGCGCTCGCCGTCATCGCCGACGGCCGCGAGCGCGAAGGACAGACCCTGCACGTCCCGATGCCGGACCGCACGCTGGCCGCCAAGGTCACCGGCACGGTCTTCCTTGACCCCGAGAACACGCGCCTGAGCGCCTGAGAGGAGGAGAGCCCATGAACATCCGCCCCGAGACCGGGACCGCCGCCCTCGCCACGCGGGTCACCGTCTCCGATCTGCCCACCTCCGCGCGCTTCTCGCTGCGCGTCGGCCCCGCCGAGCGCGCCGCCGCCTCGCGCGCCTTCGGCTTCGATCTGCCCGAGCGCATCGGTGTCCGCGTCATGGAAGGCGGAAAGAGCGCCCTCGGCCTCGGCCCCGACGAATGGGTGCTGCACGCCCCCGAAGCCGAGGCGACGGCGATCCGCGACGCCTTCGCGGCCGTCGAGTCCGAGGCGCCGCATAGCCTCGTCGACATCTCCGATCGCGAGATCGCGCTCGCGATCGAGGGCCCTGCGGCGCTCGACCTGCTCGCCTGCGGCTGCCCGCGCGACCTTGGCGCCCTGCCGGTCGGCGCCGGCACCCGCACCGTCTTCGACAGCGCGCAGGTGGTGCTCATCCGCGAGGCCGAAGACAGTTTCCGGCTCGAGGTCTGGCGTTCCTTCGCCCCGCACGTGCGAGCGATCCTCACGACTGCCTCCGCCGAGTTCGCCGCCGGACTCTGACGCACCTGCGTCAAACCGAGAGTTATCGAAGGTAAATTCCCGTAAAGACAGCGGGATGGCCGGACTTGCACGCGTGAAGGCCACCCCTTTCACACCCCAGCCGCGAAGGACATGCCATGCTGACCCAGACCGACGCCACCCTCGCCGCCCGCGACCCGTTCATCGCCGCCGCCATCGGCCGCGAGCTCGGCCGCCAGCGCGACCAGATCGAGCTCATAGCCTCGGAGAACATCGTCAGCCCCGCGGTGCTCGAGGCCCAAGGCTCGGTCCTGACCAACAAGTATGCGGAGGGCTACCCCGGCCGCCGCTACTACGGCGGCTGCGAGTTCGTCGACGAGGTCGAGACCGAGGCGATCGAGCGGGTGAAGCGGCTATTCGATGCCGGCTTCGCCAACGTCCAGCCCCATTCCGGCGCCCAGGCGAACGGGGCAGTGAAGCTCGCGCTGCTGCAGCCCGGCGACACCATCCTCGGGATGTCGCTTGACGCTGGTGGCCACCTGACCCACGGCGCCAAGCCCGCGATGTCGGGCAAGTGGTTCCGCGCCGTCGCCTACGGCGTCGACGCCGACGGGCGCATCGACATGGCCGAGGTCCAGCGGATCGCCGAGGCCGAGCGGCCGAAGCTCATCATCGCCGGAGCCTCCGCCTACAGCCGGGTCATCGACTTCGCCGCCTTCCGCGCCGTCGCCGACACGGTCGGAGCGATGCTGCTCGTCGACATGGCCCACATCGCAGGGCTCGTCGCGACCGGCCACCACCCGAGCCCCATGCCCCACGCTCACGTCGTCACCTCGACCACGCACAAGACCCTTCGCGGCCCTCGCGGCGGCATCATCCTGACGAATGACGAGGCGCTGGCGAAGAAGATGAACTCGGCGGTCTTCCCCGGCCTGCAGGGAGGTCCGCTGATGCACGTCATCGCCGCGAAGGCTGTGGCCTTCGGTGAGGCGCTCGAGCCGGAGTTCAAGGAGTACATCGGCCGGGTGGTCGACAGCGCGCGCGCCCTCGCCGAGGTGCTCGTCTCCCACGGCGCCGCCATCGTTTCCGGCGGCACCGAGAACCACCTGATGCTCGTCGACCTGCGCCCGCTCGGGGTGAAAGGCAACGCCGCCGAGGAGGCGCTCGAGCGCGCCGGCATCACCTGCAACAAGAACGGCGTGCCCGGCGACCCGGAAAAGCCGACGGTGACGTCGGGTGTCCGCCTCGGCACGGCCGCCGGCTGCGCCCGCGGCTTCGGGGTGGCCGAGTTCCGCGAGATCGGCGGCATGATCGGCGAGGTGCTCACCGCTCTCGCCCGCAATCCGGCCGGCGATGCCAACGTCGAGGCGACAGTGCGCGAACGCGTTCGCGCCCTCTGCGCGCAATTCCCGATCTACGCCGGCTGACACCAATGTTTCTCAGCGTCTTCGACATCTTCAAGATCGGCGTCGGCCCCTCGAGCTCGCACACCATGGGGCCGATGCTCGCCGCCGCCCGCTTCCTCGACGCGCTGCGCGACGGTGCCGACCGAGTGCCGGGCTCCGGCCCGGCGGCGCGGATAGAGGCGACGCTGCATGGCAGCCTCGCCTTCACCGGCAAGGGCCACGCCACCGACCGCGCCGTCGTGCTGGGACTGCTCGGGTTCCGCCCCGAGACCCTCGACGCCGACGAAGCTGCGCGCCGTATGGCCGACTTGAAGGTGTCCGGCCGCCTCGACGTGCCGGACCTCGGCCCCCTCGCATTCGATCCCGAGAAGGGTGTGATCTTCGACTATGGCCGGCCGCTTCCCGGCCATGCCAACGGCCTGGTGCTCCGGGCCTTCGACGCCGCCGGCAACCTGCACCTCACCGAGACCTACTACTCGGTCGGCGGCGGGTTCGTGCTGACCGAGCGCGAGCTCGCCGGCGCGAGCCTCAAGGGCAGCGACGCCGAGGCAGGCCGGCCGTATCCCTTCGCCACCGCCGCCGAGATGCTGGCAATGGGTGAGACGTCCGGGCTCTCGGTCGCGGCGATGAAGCGCGCCAACGAGGCCGTCGGCATGAGCGAGCCCGAGCTCGACGCTGGCGTCGACCGGATCTGGTCGGTGATGGACGGCTGCATCGAGCGCGGCCTCGCGGGCGAGGGCATCCTGCCAGGCGGCCTCAAGGTCCGCCGCCGCGCCCGCGCCATCCGCGAGGCGCTGATCGCCGAGCATGGCAGCAACCGCAGCCAGCCGCACGCCGCCACCGAATGGCTTTCGGTCTACGCGATGGCCGTCAACGAGGAGAACGCCGCCGGCGGACAGGTCGTCACTGCGCCGACCAACGGCGCCGCGGGGGTGATCCCGGCGGTCCTGCGCTATTACCGCGACCACTGCGTCGACTCCGACCACGCCGGCATTCGGGTCTTCCTGCTCACCGCGGCGGCGATCGGCGGCATCATCAAGACCAACGCCTCGATCTCGGGCGCCGAAGTCGGCTGCCAGGGTGAGGTCGGCTCCGCCGCCGCAATGGCAGCGGCCGGCCTCTGCGCGGCGCTCGGAGGCTCCAACGCCCAAATCGAGAATGCCGCCGAGATCGCGCTCGAGCACCATCTCGGCATGACCTGCGACCCGATCCGCGGCCTCGTCCAGGTGCCCTGCATCGAGCGCAACGGCCTCGGCGCCATCAAGGCGGTCGCCGCCGCCAGCCTCGCGCTCCGCGGCGACGGCACCCACGTGGTGCCGCTCGACGCCTGTATCGAGACCATGCGCCAGACTGGCCGCGACATGAGCGTGAAGTACAAGGAGACGTCCACCGGCGGGCTCGCGGTCAACCTCCCGGAATGCTGAGCCCGACGCCCGCCCGACACCGGAGGAGCCGATGCCCGAACACACCCTCATCCTCACACTCTCCTGCGACGGGGTGCCGGGGATCATCGCCGCCGTCACCGGCGAGATCGCGGCACTCGGCGGCAACATCGCCGAGACCGCCCAGTTCTGGGACCGCGGCAACAACCGCTTCTTCCTGCGCGTCGCCTTCCTCGCCCCCGAGGGCCTTGAGCCCGGGGCCGTCGAGCGGCGCCTCGCCCCGGTCGTCGAGCGCTTCGGCATGGACGCCGACGTGGTGGACCCCCGCCGGCGCCCCCGCATCATCGTGATGGTCTCGCGCTTCGACCACGCGCTCCTGCATCTGCTCTATCAGATCCGCGTCGGATGGCTCGACGCCGACGTCGCCGCGATCGTGTCGAACCACCCCGACGCCCGATCGGCGGCTGAGCACGCCGGCATCCCGTTTCATTACTGGCCGGTGACCCCGGCGACCAAGGCGGACGTCGAGGCGCGGCTGCTCGCCCTCGTGGCGGACAGCGGTGCCGAGCTCGTCGTTCTCGCGCGCTACATGCAGGTGCTGTCCGCCGACCTCGCGGCCCGCCTCGCCGGGCGGGCGATCAATATCCACCACTCGTTCCTGCCGAGCTTCAAGGGCGCGAAGCCCTACCATCAGGCCCACGCCCGCGGGGTGAAGCTGATCGGGGCGACGGCGCACTACGTCACCTCCGACCTCGACGAGGGACCGATCATCGAGCAGGAGACCGAGCGGGTGAGCCACGCGATGGGCCCGGAAGACTTCGTCGCGATCGGTCGCGACATCGAATCCCGCGTGCTCGGCCGGGCGGTCAAGCTCCATCTGGAGCGAAGGGTGCTGCTCGACGGCAACAAGACGGTCGTCTTCGCGATGTGAGGCCGGAACGGCGCGGGGCCGGCCTCATCGCCACCTGGCGACCGGCCCGGTCCGGATGCCGGATCGGAGCACGATCTCCGAGACGAGGTGCTCCCGCCGGTAGGCCATGACGTGCACGCCCGCCACGCCGGGGATCGCGCGTATCCGCTGCATCAACTCGACGCAGAGTTCCGTGCCCTCGGCAGCCGGATCCCGCGCCCGCTCCAGCCGCTCGATCACCGCGTCGGGGATGTGGATGCCGGGGACATGGGCGCGCATCCAGCGCGCCGCGCGCGCCGAGGCGAGCGGCCCGACACCGGCGAGGATGAAGGCCCGGCGGTCGAGCCCGAGGTCGCGGACCCGCGCCATGAACCGCTCGAACGGCGGCAGGTCGAAGATGTAGTTGGTCTGGATGAACTCGGCGCCCGCCTCGACCTTCTTGGCCAGCCGTTCCGGCCGCCAGTCCACCGGCGGCACGCAGGGGTTCTCGGCGGCGCCGAGGAACATGTGCGGCGGCCGGGTGAGCCGGCGTCCCGAGAGCAGCACGCCGTCGTCGCGCATGGTGCGGATGGTCCGGAGCAGCATCAGCGAATCGAAGTCGAAGACCGGCTTCGCCCCGGGCTGGTCGCCTACCCCGACCCCGTCGCCGGTCAGGCACAGGACGTTCCTGACCCCCATAGCCGCCGCGCCCAGCACGTCGCCCTGGATGGCGATGCGATTCCGGTCGCGACAGGAGATCTGGTAGATGGTCCCGTAGCCGGCCCGCGTCAGGAGCGCGCAGATGCCGATCGAGGACATGTGGCAGTTGGCGCCCGATGCGTCGGTGGCGTTGATCGCGTCGGCTACCTCGGAGAGCGGCCGCGCCGCCTCGAAAACATCCGCCGGGTCGGCGCTGTCGGGCGGGTTCAGCTCGGCGGTCACCACGAATCGCCCGGCGCGCAGCGCCCGCTCGAGCCGGCTGCCGGAGGACATACCGGGCGGCGGCGCCTCGTAAGGGGGGATGTGGTCGCCGGGAAGCTCCGCGCTCACCGGCGCCGCTCTCCGGAGGCGCGCGGCGGTTCCCCGGCAAGGGGCACGCTCGCGGGCTCGATCGCCC
>NZ_CALLYO010000259.1 GCF_937858865.1 uncultured Amaricoccus sp.
CGGGCTCGACCGGGACCTGGCGCCGCTGCGCACCGACCTCTTCCGGGTGCCGGCGACGGGGCCGGAGCAGCTCGCGCTTTTCTGAGGTCCGGGCGCACGGGGTGGGCACGCGTGCCCATTTGGTCAAGTCATTGAAAAATAAAAGGAATGCTCTTCGGCGTTAACCGGATCTTCATGAAGGTTAACGGGATCGGCGCGTGGGCGGCGGCCGCGGCGGGTCGGCGCGGGTGGCGGCGAAGGCGACGAGGCTGGCGCCGAGGGCGAAGAGGAAGGAGACGAGGGGCAGCGCGGCGACCGGGGTGCCGCCGGCGAGGAGCTGCGAGCCGAGGGCGGCGCCGGCGGCGATGCCGAGGTTGAAGACGGCGGAGATGAGCGAGGAGGCGAGTTCGGGCGCCGCCGCCGCGCCTTGGAGGATGCGGTTCTGCACCCCGATCACCGCGAGGCTGCCGATCATCCAGACGAGGCCGATGGCGAGGACGCCGATCGGCCACCACCAGGGGGTGGCGAGCCAGGTGACGGCGAAGCAGGCGGCGACCAGCGGATAGCTGAGCGTCAGGCTGGCGACCGGGTAGCGGTCGGCATAGCGGCCGCCGGCGACGATCCCGAGCCCGCCGAAGACGCCGAAGACGAGAAGGACCGCCGGGAGCCTCGCCTCGGCGATGCCGCCCGTCTCGATGAAATAGGGCGCGATGAAGGTCGAGAGGGTCCAGAAGGCGAGCATGTGCAGGACGATGAGGAGGTAGGCGGTCAGGACCTTCGGCGAGCGCAGCGCCTGCACCTGCGCGGCGAAGCCGCTCTGGGTGTGCGCGGCGCGCGGGGTGACCGGCACGAAGGCGGCGATGGCGGCGAAGGCGAGGACGCCGATGAGCCCGACGAGGACGATGGCCGCGCGCCAGCCCCAGGCGGTGCCGACGGCGGTGCCGAGCGGCACGCCGATGATGTTGGCGACGTTGATGCCGCCGACGATGATGGCGAGCGCCATCCCCTGCCGGCCGGGCGGCACGATCGAGGTGCCGAGCAGGATGGCGAGGCCGAAGTAGCAGCCGTGCGCCGCCGCGGCCACCGCGCGGCCGAGCATCAGCGTCCAGAAGCCGGGCGCGGCGGCCGCGATCACATGGCCGAGGACGAAGAGCGCCACCACGGCGAGGAGCGCCGGCTTGCGCGGGAAGCGCGCGGCGACGACGGCCAGCGCCGGACCGAAGATGGCGACGCTGAGGGCGTAGCCGGTGATGAGGAGGCCGGCGTCGGCGATGCTGACGCCGAGGTCGCCGGCGATGGCCGGCAGCAGGCCCGCCACCACGAACTCGGTCGTGCCGATGGCGAAGGCCCCGAGGAGCAGCGAGACGAGGGCGGGATACATGCGGGGTCGGGCGGAGCGTCAGCCGGTCTCGGCGAGCGCGCGGCGGAAGGCCGCGAGGGTCTCGGAACTCACGTGGTGCTCGATGCCCTCGGCGTCGATGCGCGCCGTCTCCGGGCTGACCCCGAGCGAGCGCAGGAAGGCCTCGACCGTCTGGTGGCGCGCGCGGCTCTCGGCGGCGACCGCCCAGCCCGCCTCGGTCAGGAAGACGCCGCGGTAGGGCTTGCGGGTGACGAGGCCGTCGGCGGCGAGGCGGGAGAGCATCTTGGCGACGGTCGGCTGCGCCACCCCCATGCGGGCGGCGATGTCGACCTGGCGCGCCTCGTTGCCGTCCTCGATCAGGTCGGCGATGAGCTCGAGATAATCCTCGACCAGCGCGCCGCGCAGCGCCGCGCGCATCTGGCGGAAGCCCTCGGAATGCACCTCGGGCTCGGGCAGCGCCTCCGCCCCGGGAGCGATCGGGGGAGCCCCCGGGGGAGCTGCCGGGGGAGCCGCCTCGCCCCGGGCCTTCCTGCGTGCGGTGCGGGGATCGGTTCGCGCCAAGCCCTTGTCCTTTCAGCCTCTCCGCGCGGGTGGCGGCGCGGTGCGCGGAACGTAGCACATGCTCAACAGTATCACACCCCTTGCACCCGATCATCCATCCAGTCGAGGCAATGCAATATAGCCTATTGCATATTTCCCAGACGGACGCCAGATTGCGAGCATCGCATAACCCCGTGACCGGTCCGAGTTCCCGCCATGTCCGACATCCCGATGATCCCCGAGCGCCCGCTGGGCATGCCGCAGGCCGCGGCCGGCGAACGGCCGAGCCTTTCCGAGGTGCATGCCTCGGTGGGCGTGCCGCAGACCGGCCGCTGGTTCATGAAGCTCTTCGCCTTCATGGGCCCGGGCTACATGGTCTCGGTCGGCTACATGGACCCCGGCAACTGGGCGACCGACATCGCCGGCGGGGCGCAGTTCGGCTACACGCTCCTCTTCGTCATCATGCTGTCGAACCTGATGGCGATCCTGCTGCAGGCGCTCTCGGCGCGGCTCGGCATCGTCACCGGGCGCGATCTCGCCCAGGCCTGCCGCGCCTACTATCCGAAGCCCGTCGCCTATGCGCTCTGGTTCATCTGCGAGCTCGCCATCATCGCCTGCGACCTCGCCGAGGTCATCGGCACGGCGATCGCGCTCAACCTGCTCTTCGGCATCCCGCTGATGTGGGGCGCGATCATCACCGCGCTCGACGCCTTCCTCGTGCTCTACCTGATGACCAAGGGCTTCCGGGCGCTCGAGGCCTTCATCGTCGCGCTGCTGCTCATCATCTTCGTCTGCTTCGCGATCCAGATCGCCGCCGCCTCGCCCCCGGTCGCCGCCGTCATGGGCGGGCTCGTGCCCTCGCGCGAGATCGTGACCAACCCGGCCATGCTCTACATCGCCATGGGGATCATCGGCGCCACGGTGATGCCGCACAATCTCTACCTGCACTCCTCGATCGTGCAGACCCGCGCCTATCCGCGCACCGACGAGGGCAGGCGCGAGGCGATCAAGTGGGCGGTGACCGACTCGACGATCGCGCTCATGCTGGCGCTCTTCGTCAACGCCTCGATCCTGATCGTCGCCGCCGTCGCCTTCCACGACACCGGCAACCACGACGTGGCCGAGATCGAGCGCGCCTACGAGCTGCTCTCGCCGCTGCTCGGGCTCGGCATCGCCTCGATCCTCTTCGCGGTGGCGCTGCTCGCCTCGGGGCTCAACTCGACGGTGACGGCGACCCTGGCCGGCCAGATCGTGATGGAGGGCTTCCTGCGCCTGCGCCTGCCGCACTGGGCGCGGCGGCTGATCACCCGCGGCATCGCCATCGTCCCGGTCGTGGTGGTGACCGGGATCTACGGCGAGCGCGGGACGACGGATCTCCTCGTGCTCAGCCAGGTGATCCTGTCGATGCAGCTCCCCTTCGCGGTGATCCCGCTGGTGCAGTTCGTCTCCGACCGCGGCAAGATGGGCCGCTTCGCCATCCCGCGCGGGGTCGCGGCGCTGGCCTGGGCGGTCGCCGGCCTGATCGTGGTGCTGAACCTGAAGCTGCTCTGGGACACCTTCGCCGGCTGGCTGTGAGCCGTCAGCCCGCCGGCGCGGCGAGGCACGCGCGCAGCACGTCCGCCGCCGCGAACTCCGCCGCCCGGGTCCAGGCCTCGGCGCTGTCGCCGCGGTAGCTGAAGCGGCGGTCGCAGATCACCTTGTCGGCCGCGAGGTCGAGCAGCGTGATCCGCACCGCCCCGACCAGCGTGCTCATCTTGTGGATGCCGCCCGCGAGCAGGAGCTCCGCCCCGGCCGCGCGCGTCGCGGCCGCCATCGCCGCGAAGGGGGTGGTGCGCGGCGTGCAGGCGCAGTCCGGGACGACGACGTCCACCCCGCCGGCGGCGAGCTCGGCGCGCAGCGTCCCGGCGAAGAGCGCGAGGCGATCCGCGTGCTCGGCGGTCTGGTCGCGGACCTCGCCGGAGGAGTCGGTGAAGTCGAGGGCGGGAACCGCGACGGCCGGGCCAGCCGCGGCGGGAAGCGCCAGCGCGAGGGCCGGCAGCGTCGCGAGGAGGATCCGCCGCAGGCTCACGACCGGCGGCGGCGCCGCTCGCGGCCGGCGGGGGCGCCCTCCGAGCCGTCGGAGGCGGAGGAGAAGGCGCCGAGCCGCCGCGCGATGGTGTCGAGGTCGGGCGCGGGGCCGCGCGGGGTGCTCTCGAGCGCCGCGCGCATCGCCGCGAGGTGGGCGGGCGTGGTGCCGCAGCAGCCGCCGATGATCCGCGCGCCGCAGTCGCGGGCGAGGACGGCATAGTCGGCCATCAGCTCCGGCGTGCCGTCGTAGTGGATGTGGCCGTCCTTGAACTTGGGGATGCCGGCGTTGCCCTTGGCGATGACCGGAAGGCTCGGGCGGGCGGCGGCGAAGCCGAGGACGGTGCGCAGCAGGTCGGAGGCCCCTACCCCGCAGTTGGCGCCGAAGGCGAGGGGCGGGTGCGGCAGGCGGCCGACGAGGGCGACCATGTCGGCCGCGGTCAGCCCCATCATGGTGCGGCCGTTGGTGTCGAAGCTCATCGTGCCGCACCAGGGGGCGCCGGTGCGGGCAATGCCGGCGGCGGCGGCCTCGAACTCCTCGGCCGAGGAAATGGTCTCGACCCAGAGCAGGTCGACGCCGCCGGCGAGGAGGCCGCGCGCCTGCGCCTCGAAGATGTCGGCGGCCGCGTCGACGCCGAGCGGCCCGAGCGGCGCCATGATCTCGCCGGTCGGGCCCATGGAGCCGGCGACGACGACCGGGCGGCCGGCGGCGTCGGCCGCTTCGCGGGCGATCGCGGCGGCGGTGCGGTTGAGCTCGTGCACCCGGTCGGCGGCGGCGTGGAGCGCGAGGCGGCTCGCGTTGCCGCCGAAGCTGTTGGTGAGGAAGAGGTCGCTGCCGGCGCCGATCGCGCCGTCGTAGAGGGCGCGCACCTTGCCGGGCTCGGCCTCGTTCCAGAGCTCGGGGGCCTCGCCCGACTCGAGGCCCATGGCGAAGAGGTTGGTGCCGGTGGCGCCGTCGGCGAGCAGCCAGTCGCGCTCGGCGAGGAGGGTCTCGAGGAGGTTCGCCATTCAGGCCCGCTCCAGCGCGCCCTGGGCGATGGCGCGGATGCGCGCCACCATCGAGCGCAGCCCGTTCGACCGCTGCGAGGAGAGATGCTCCTCGAGCCCGAGCCGGCCGAGCTCGGCCGCGGCGTCGACGGCGAGGACGGCCTCGGGGCCGAGGCCGGAATAGAGCGCGTGCAGCACGGCGATCAGCCCGCGGACGATCAGCGCGTCCGAATCGCCCTCGAAGTCGAAGCGCGCGGCGCTGCCGGCGCCGGCGAGGCGGGGCTGGATCCAGACCTGGCTGGCGCAGCCGTCGACCTTGGTGGCGGGGACCTTCAGCGCCTCGTCCATCGGCGGCATCCCGCGGCCGAGCTCGATCACGTAGCGGTAGCGGTCCTCCCATTCGTCGAGGAAGGCGAAGTCGGCGGCGATGTCCTCGAAGCGTTCGGTGGCCATGCCACCGATCTATGCCTTCGGGCGGCGCTGGTCCAGTGGGGCCCCGCGTTTCCCCCTTCCCAAGCCCGGCGCGACCGACTATCCGAAGGGGCATGACCGGCGGCGGACCCTTGCGTAACGGCTTCATCCTGCTCGCGGCCGCGGCCCTCGCCGCCGGCTGCTCGATGGAGATGCCGGACTTCCTCGGCCGCGAGGGCGGGGGCGGCGGCTTCTACAACGTCCGCGGCACGCCGCCGCCCGAGCCGCGCAGCGTGGCGCTGCGCGAGGCGCATCTCGAGCAGGGACTGCACGGGGTCGTCCTGCGGGTGACGGGCGAGGCGCCGACCCAGGGCTACTATGCGGCGATGCTCCGCCCGGTCGGCGGCGGCGCGCCCGATTCCGCCGGGATCGTGAGCTTCGAGCTCGTGGCCCTGCCGCCGCCCGGGCCGGAGGCGGTCGGGCCGGCGCGCACCCGGGTCCTGATGGCCGGCGTCTTCCTGCCGACCAAGGCGATCGAGGACCTGCGCGGCTTCCGCGTCGGCGGCGGCGGCGCGGTCGAGACCCTCCGGCTGCGCTGAGGCCTCAGCCGCGCGCGGCGCGATCCCGGCCGGCGACGCGGGGGCGTGGAGCGGGTGAAGGGAATCGAACCCTCGTCACTTGCTTGGGAAGCAAATGCTCTACCATTGAGCTACACCCGCGCACGCCCAGACTGATAGGGCGGCGACGGGAGCAGGTCAAGCGGGAGCGTCCGTCGCGTCCGGCGAGCGGTCCGCCACCCTGCCCCGCCGGCGGCGGCCCTGTTCGGCGTTGAAGCTGACCGCGGGGAGCGGGTCGAGGTGCGGGAAGGGGGCGGTCGCGTGCGGGATGGCGTTCGCGGCGACGAAATGCTCCTGGAAGCGCGGCTCGATCGCCGTCTCGACCTTGTGGATGCGGCCGACGAGCGCCTCGACCTCGCGGCGGGCGGCGACGTTGAGGAGCGCGATGCGCGCGCCGGTGCCGGCGGCGTTGCCGGCGGAGGAGACGCGGGCGAGGTCGCAGTCGGGGATCATGCCGAGGATCATCGCGTGGCGCGGCGAGATGTGCGCGCCGAAGGCGCCGGCGAGCACGATGCGATCGACGGTGTCGGTGCCGAGCTGGTCCATCAGCAGGCGCGCGCCGGCATAGAGCGCCGACTTGCCGAGCTGGATGGCGCGCACGTCGCCCTGGGTCACCAGGATGTCGTCGTGCAGGCGGTAGGCGTGGGTGCGGCCCTGCGGCACGCAGCGCGAGGTCGCCGTCTGCTCGGGTGAGCCGATCAGGCCGGAGGCGTCGAGGATGCCGGCCGTGCGCATCTCGGCGATCGCCTCGATGATGCCCGAGCCGCAGATGCCGGTGACGCGGGCGTCGGGGGGAAAGTCCGGCTCGTCCGACCAGGCCTCGACGCCGATGATGCGGAAGCGGGGCTCCTTGCTGACCGGGTCGATCTCGACCCGCTCGATGGCGCCGGGGGCGGCGCGCTGGCCGGAGGAGATCTGCGCCCCCTCGAAGGCCGGGCCGGTCGGCGAGGAGCAGGCGAGCAGCCGCTCGCGGTTGCCGAGCAGGATCTCGGCGTTGGTGCCGACGTCGACGACGAGCATCAGCTCCTCCGAGCGGTCGGGCGCCTCGGAGAGGGCGACGGCCGCGGCGTCGGCGCCGACATGGCCGGCGATGCAGGGCAGCACGTAGATGCGCGCGTCGGGGTGGAGGCGGAGCTCGATCTCCTCGGCCCAGAGGTTGAGCGCGTCGGCGGTGGCGAGCGCGAAGGGCGCCATGCCGAGCTCGGTCGGGTCGATGCCGAGCACGAGGTGGTGCATGATCGGATTGCCGACGATCACCGCCTCGAAGATCAGCTCGCGGGCGATGCCGGCGTCAGTGGCGGCCTGGCCGGCGAGATCGTTGAGCGCGGCGCGGACCGCCCCCGTCAGCTCGCGCGCGCCGCCCTGGTTCAGCATGGCGTAGCTGACCCGGCTCATCAGGTCCTCGCCGAAGCGGATCTGCGGGTTCATCATCCCGGTCGAGGCGAGGACCTCGCCGGTCTGGAGGTCGCAGAGATGGCCGGCGATGGTGGTCGAGCCGATGTCGATGGCGAGGCCGTAGATGCCGCCCTCGTAGAAGCCCGGCCAGACGTGCAGGATGCGCGGCTCCGGCCCGTCGCGGTGCACGGCGCAGGTGACCTTCCATGCCCCGGCGCGCAGCGCGGGCTGCAGCATCTGCAGCGTGCGGAGGTCGCCCTTGACGCCTTCGAGGCCCCACTGTTCGGCGAGCGCCCGCTCGAGCCGCTGCAGGTCGCCCGAGGGCTCGTGCATGTCGGGCTCGGCGACCTCGACGTAGTGGAGCCGGGTCGCCGGGTCGAGGGTGATGGCGCGGGCCTCGGCGCGCTTGCGCACCACCTGCCGGTGGACCTGGCTCTCGGGCGGGACGTCGACGACGAGATCGCCCTGGATCAGCGCCTGGCAGCCGAGGCGGCGGCCCGGCGCGAGGCCGCGGATGCGGTCGTAACGTTCCTCGACCGCGTTGACCGGCGAGAGCGCGTCGGCGGCGACGGTCACGCCGTGCTTGGGGAAGGCGCCGTAGGCCGGGCTGACCTGGCACTTGGAGCAGATGCCGCGCCCGCCGCAGACCGAATCGAGATCGACGCCGATCTGCCGCGCCGCGGTCAGCACCGGCGTCCCGACCGGGAAGCGGCCGCGCTTGCCGGACGGGGTGAAGATCACGAGGGGGTCGCGTTCGGCCTTGGTCATGCTCCCGTGATAGCCGGCCGCCCGCCGCGGGCAAGGGGACAATCCGACCGACCGCGGGCCGGAAACGCCAGAGCGGCTCAGCCGCGGGGCGCGAGCAGCGCCGAGAGCCGCTCCGGGTCGGCGCCGCGGATGTGGAGGCGCTTCATCCGGGCGCGCTCGCCGGCGACGAGGGTGACGGCCGAGCGCGGCAGGGCGAGCGTCTTGGCGAGGAAGGCGACGAGGGCGGCGTTGGCGGCGCCGTCGACCGGCGGGGCGGCGACGCGGACCTCGAGGACGGGCCGGCCGTCGCGGAGGGCGACGCCCTCGATGCGGGCGGTGCCGCCGCGCGGGGTGAGGCGGACGGCGAGCTCGACCCCGTCGGCGGTGGCGCGCCAGGGGACGGGCGTTGTCACCCGCGGCGGCGGCGGCCCTCGCGGCGGCCGCGGGCGCCGGCCTCGACCTCGCCCTCGGCCAGCGGCGCCTTGTTGGCGGCGATCCAGGCGGCGCCCCAGGGGTCGTTGTTGGTGAGCAGGTTCGCGGCGCGGATCGCGTCCATCTCGGCCGACCGCGTCGGGTTCATGATCGCCGAGGTCATGCCGGAGGCGATCGCCATCGGCAGGAAGGCGGCGTTGATGCCATGCCGGTTGGGCAGGCCGAAGGAGATGTTGGAGGCGCCGCAGGTGGTGTTGACGCCGAGCTCCTCGCGGAGGCGCCGGACGAGGGCGAAGACCTGCAGGCCCGCCGTCGCCATGGCGCCGATCGGCATGACCAGCGGGTCGACGACGATGTCGTGCGCCGGGATGCCGAAGTCGGCGGCGCGCCGGACGATCTTGCGGGCGACCTCGAAGCGGACGTCGGGGTCCTCGGAGATGCCGGTGTCGTCGTTGGAGATGGCGACGACCGGGACGTCGTACTTCTTCACCAGCGGCAGCACCAGCTCGAGCCGCTCCTCCTCGCCGGTGACCGAGTTGACGAGCGGCCGGCCCTGCGCCGTCTCCAGCCCGGCCTGCAGCGCACCGGGCACCGAGCTGTCGATCGAGAGCGGCAGATCGACGAGGCCCTGCACCAGCTCGACCAGCTGGCGCATCAGCGGCGGCTCGGTCTCGTTCGGGTTGGGGTTGGAGTTGTAGACGACGCCGGCGTTCACGTCGAGCATCGAGGCGCCGCAGGCGGCCTGCTCGAGCGCGTCGCGCTCCACGGTGGAGAAGTCGCCGGCCTCGAGCTCGGCGGCGAGCTTCTTGCGCCCGGTCGGATTGATCCGCTCGCCGATGACGCAGAAGGGCTGGTCGAAGCCGATGATGACGGTCTTCGTGCGGGATGCGACAATCGTTCTCGTCATGCGACCTCGCTGCGGAGCTGCGCGAGCCGGTCCCAGAGGGCCGGGTCGGCGAAATCTCGGATGGTCTGGTGCGCGCCCGCCTGCAGCAGCTGCCCGGGCGTGAGGCTGCTCGCCATGCCGAAGACATGCGCGCCGGCGCTGCGGGCGGCGCGGATGCCCGAGCGGGAGTCCTCGAAGGCGATCGAGCGCGACGGGGTGGCGCCGAGCGCCGCCATCGCCGCCTGGTAGGGCGCGGGATCGGGCTTCGGCCGGGCGCATTCGTCGCCGACGACGACGGTGGCGAGGCGCCGGGCGAGGCCGGTGGCGGCGAGCATCGCCTCGGCGTTGGCGCGCGGGGCGTTGGTGACGACGGCGGTGCCGAGCCCGTTCGCCTCGGCCCAGTCGAGCAGCGCGTGGATGCCGGCGACCGGCTCGACGCTGGCGGCGAGGGTTTCGCGGAACATCGCCTCCTTGCGGTCGAGGACGGCGCGGTCCTCGCCCGGGAAATAGGCCGCCAGCACGTCGTCGTTGTGCTGGCCCATGATCCGCGCGCGGTATTCCTCGAGCGGCAGCTCGCGGCCGCGCTCGGCGAGGATCTCGACGAAGACGGCATGGTGCAGCGGGTCGGTGTCGACCAGCGTTCCGTCGAGATCGAAGAGGAGCGCCGCCCGGCGCATGCCCCGGCTCATGCCCTCGTCACGGCCGTCCGGTCAGGCCCGCGCCCGGCGCGGGCGCGCCGGCATAGTCGGTGGTGGCGCCGATGCCGCCGAGCGGGAAGAAGTGCACGCCGGCGATGGCGCTCTCGGGATGCGCCGCCTTGTGCGCGGCGAGATCGGCGATCACCTCGTCCGGGGTGAAGGGCAGCATGAGCCGGGTGAGGTCGGCGGCGCGCCGCTGCAGCACGCGCAGCGACGGGCCGACGCCGCAGGACATCGCGTACTTGAGCAGCGTCTGCAGCTTCGCCGGGCCAGCGACGCCGATGTGCAG
>NZ_CALLYO010000260.1 GCF_937858865.1 uncultured Amaricoccus sp.
GTTGTGCTCGCCCGCACATTTCCCGAGTATTTGCCTCGGATCCACCACGCGCGCGATTCGTTCGGGCACCCCTCATCCGGGGCGCTAACCCGCCGTTAACCCTGTGGGGCCGATTTTCCACCGACTGCGGCGGGAGGCGGCGATGTCCGACCGGGAGAAAGAACGACCGGGCTTTTCCGAGCAGGCGCTGCAAGGCCTGCACGAATTCGAGCTGCGCCTGCCACCCGACCCCGGCCCCGCCTCCGAGGTCCGCCCGCACTACTGGGGCCACCGCGAGCGGCTGCGCCAGCGCTTCCTCGCCGGCGGGCACGCCGCCATGCCGGAATACGAGCTCCTCGAGCTCCTCCTCTTCAACGCCATCGACCGGCGCGACGTGAAGCCGCTCGCCAAGGCGCTGCTCGCCGCCTTCGGCGACCTCAACGGCGTCGTCGCCGCCTCCGAGCACCGGCTGCTGCAGGTGCCGGGCGCCACGTCCAAGGTCTGGCTCCAGCTCCGCATCGTCGAGGCCTTCGCCCACCGCATGGCGCAGGCCCGCGTCATCCGCCGCTCGGTCATCTCCTCCTGGGACGAGCTCATGGCCTACTGCCGCACCGTCATGGCCTACCGCGAGACCGAACAGTTCCGCATCCTCTTCCTCGACCGCAAGAACGTGCTCGTCGCCGACGAGCCGCAGGCGAAGGGCACCGTCGACCACGTCCCGGTCTACCCGCGCGAGGTCGCCCGGCGGGCGCTGGAGCTCAACGCCTCCGCCCTCATCCTCGTCCACAACCACCCCTCGGGCGACCCTACCCCGAGCGGCGCCGACATCGCGATGACCGAGGAGATCGTCCGCGCCTGCGAGGCGATCGGCGTCGTCCTCCACGACCATGTGGTGATCGGCAAGGGCGCCGAGGCCTCCTTCCGCAGCCTCGGCCTGATCTGAACCGCCGCCGCTTTTGCTCGACTGACGAGTGAAAATGGGGTTAAGGTCGAGCCGACGACGACCGGAAGCCAGGGGAGGGCGGCGCATGCGGACGGCAACGGGGTGGGGCACGAAGGGGGCGCTCGCCCTCGGTGCGGCGGTCGCGACGCTCTGGGCGTCGGCCGCGGGTGCCGTCAACATCAACATCGTCTCGGGCGCGGTCGGCGCCGACATCGCCGCCTACCGCGAGCTGGTGAAGCCCTGGGAGGCGCAGACCGGCAACACGGTGACCTTCGTCCCGATGCCCTCCTCGACCACCGACCAGTTCGCCCAGTACAAGCTCTGGCTCGCCGCCGGCAACGCCGACATCGACGTCTACCTCGTCGACGTGATCTGGGCGCCGCAGCTCTCCGACCAGTTCCTCGACCTCACCGAGGCGGCGTCCGCGGTCACGCCCGACCACTTCCCCTCGATCATCGAGTCGCAGACGGTGAACGGCAAGCTCGTCGCCATGCCCTTCTTCACCGACGCCCCGGCGCTCTACTACCGCAAGGACCTGCTCGAGAAGCACGGCGCCGAGGTGCCGAAGACCTGGGACGAGCTGACCGCCACCGCCCAGAAGGTGATGGAGGCCGAGCGCGCCGAGGGCTCGGGCGACCTCTGGGGCTACGTCTGGCAGGGCGCCGCCTACGAGGGGCTGACCTGCAACGCGCTGGAATGGATCAAGTCGAACGGCGGCGGGCAGATCATCGAGGCCGACGGCACCATCTCGGTCAACAACGAGAACGCGGTCGCCGCGCTCGAGATGGCCAAGGGCTGGGTCGGCACCATCTCGCCGCCGGGCGTCCTCTCCTACACCGAGGAGGAATCGCGCGGCGTATGGCAGACCGGCAACTCGGTCTTCATGCGCAACTGGCCCTATGCCTACGCCCTCGGCAACGCCGCCGACAGCCCGATCACCGGCAAGTTCGACGTCGCTCCCCTGCCGTCCGGCGGCGGCGACAATACCTCGGCGGCGACGCTCGGCGGCTGGAACATCGCCGTCTCGCGCTACTCGCCCAACCCCGAGGCCGCGACCGAGCTCGTCATGTTCATGACCTCGACCGAGAGCCAGAAGGCGATGGCGCTCCAGCTCTCGCACCTGCCGACGATCATCTCGCTCTACGACGACGCCGACATCGCCGCGCAGCAGTCGCTGATCCCGCGCTGGAAGGACATCTTCCTCAACGCCGTGCCGCGGCCGTCGGCGCCGACCAAGGTCTCCTACAACGAGGTCTCCTCGAAGTTCTGGACCGCCGTCCACGACACCCTGTCCGGTACCGGCACCGCGGCGGAGAACCTCGAGATCCTCGAGCTCGACCTCGACGAGCTGAAGGGCGGCGGCTGGTAGCCGC
>NZ_CALLYO010000261.1 GCF_937858865.1 uncultured Amaricoccus sp.
TGCGCCACGAACCCGGAGTCGGAAGAACATGATCGTCGAGCTCGGGCATCTCGCCCTCATCCTCGCCTTCCTCGTCGCGGTGGCACAGGCGACGGTGCCGATGATCGGCGCCGCGCGCGGCTGGTCGGACTGGATGCGGCTCGCGGTGCCGGCGGCGCTGGTGCAGTTCGCCCTCACCCTCGCCGCCTTCGCCGCGCTGATGTGGTCGTTCGGCGTCTCCGACTTCTCGGTCCGCCTCGTCGCGCTCAACTCGAACTCGGCGCAGCCGATGGTCTACAAGCTGGCCGGGACCTGGGGCAACCACGAGGGCTCGATGCTGCTCTGGATGCTGATCCTCACCCTCTTCGGCGCGATGGTGGCGATCTGGGGCGGCAACCTGCCGCCGGTGCTGAAGGCGCGCGTCCTTGCCGTGCAGGCGACGATCGCCGTCGCCTTCTTCGGCTTCATCCTCCTCACCTCGAACCCCTTCCTGCGCCTGCCCGTCCCGCCGATCGACGGCAACGACCTCAACCCGCTGCTGCAGGACCCCGGCCTCGCCTTCCACCCGCCCTTCCTCTACCTCGGCTACGTCGGGCTCTCGATGGCCTATTCCTTCGCCATCGCCGCGCTGATCGAGGGGCGGATCGACGCCGCCTGGGCGCGCTGGGTGCGGCCCTGGACGCTGCTCGCCTGGGTGTTCCTCACCATCGGCATCGCCTTCGGCTCGATCTGGGCCTACTACGAGCTCGGCTGGGGCGGCTGGTGGTTCTGGGACCCGGTCGAGAACGTCAGCTTCATGCCCTGGCTGATCTCGGCCGCGCTCCTCCACTCGGCGATCGTGGTCGAGAAGCGCGACACGCTGAAGAGCTGGACGATCCTCCTCGCCATCCTCGCCTTCTCCTTCTCCCTCGTCGGCGCCTTCGTCGTGCGCTCCGGCGTCATCACCAGCGTGCACGCCTTCGCCAACGACCCCGAGCGCGGCATCTACCTGCTCTGGCTGCTCGCCGCCTTCATCGGCGGCTCGCTGATGCTCTACGCCTGGCGCGCACCTGTGCTGCGCTCGGACGCGGTCTTCGCCATGGTCAGCCGCGAGAGCGGGCTCGTCG
>NZ_CALLYO010000262.1 GCF_937858865.1 uncultured Amaricoccus sp.
TCGTAGAGACCGGGCGGCAGCACGTCGATCAGGTCGATGTTCGAGGCGAACTCGTCATGCTCCTTCCGGGCGACGCCGGCGGAGACGAAGATGCCGAGATGGCCGACCGTGTCGTGGACGGTGTAGACGATGGTCTGGCCCCAGGCGCGGATGTCGTCGACGCTGTCGTAGAGGTCGAGGATCCAGTCGAGCGCCTGCTGCGGCGGGGTGATGTTGTCGCCCCGGGAGCAGAAGACCACGATCGGTGAGCGGATCGAGCGGAGGTCGATCGCGGTGCCGTCCGCGGTGCGGATGTCGCCGGCGGCAAGGTGGTTGCCGACGAAGAGCTCGTCGACGATCCACTGCATCTCCTCGGCGTTCAGCGTGACGTGGCCGCCCCACCATTCCTCGAACTCGAGGTAGCGCTCGGGCTCGGTGTCGATCTTCGACCAGAGGTTGTACTGCTTGGTCCAGAGAGTGTTAGCCGGGTTCTGGTTCTCGAAGTTCTGCACCAGCCAGGCGCCGTCGAAGATGCCGGCGCCGAGGTCGCCGGTCAGCGCCGTGAGCCAGGAGCCGCCGAGGAGGCCGCCGGTGTAGCGCATCGGGTACTGGCCGCGCGTCCCGGCCCAGTAGGAGAGCGGGGTGCCGGCGATGATGATCGGTCCGAAGAGCTCGGGCCGCAGCGCGGCGAGGATCATCACCGCCCAGCCGGCCTGGCAGTTGCCGATGACGCTGGGCTTGCCTTCGGCCTCGGGGTGGCGGGCGATGACGGTCTCGAGAAACACCGCTTCGGCGCGGGCGATGTCCTCGATGGTCTGCCCGGGCACCGGGTCCGGCAGGAAGCCGATGAAATAGGCGGGGTGCCCGGCCTTCATCGCCACGCCGATCTCGCTGTCGGCCTTGAAGCCGCCGATGCCCGGGCCGTGGCCGGCACGCGGGTCGACGATGACGAAGGGACGCTTCCGCGCGTCGATCGCGACGCCCTCGGGAGGGACGATGCGGGTAAGCAGGTAGTTGACCGGCCGGGCGAGCTTGCGGCCGTCGACGAGAAGCTCCGCCTTGTAGTCGAGCACGTTCGGCGCGACCTCGGCCGCGTGCTCTTCATATTGCGCGGCGCGGCGGCGCATGACGTCGAGGAAGAGGATCGAGCGCTGCCAGCTGTCGATCAGGTATTCCGCGGCGGCTGCCGGGTTCGGAAGCTCCGGGGTCTTGGGCTTGGCCATGATGCATCCCTCTCGTCCGGGGGGCAGGCGGACATGTCGGCCCCCCGTGTGCAGGCGCGAAGGGCGCGCGTCAAGCGGCGTCCGGGTGTACGCAACTGTATGTTACATTCCCCTCGGTGAGGCGCTGAGGTAGAAGGGCGGCAGCGTCCGAGCGAAGGAGAAGTGTTGCCATGGCCGACAAGACCGATCCAAAGGGGGTTCCGCTATCGGCGGAGGCGCTCCGGATGTCCATTCTCCAGAAGGAAATGGAGAAGATGGATGTGGAGCGAAAGGCCCGGGAGGCCGAGGAGAAGAAGGTCGCCGACTTCACCCGCGACTTCCTGACGAATCACGTCGGCGAGGAAGAGATCGCCATGGTGCGACGTCTGGTGGCGAACGCCGTCAAGGACGGGAAGTTCGAGGCGATGGTCTACAGCTTCCCGTCCGAGCTTTGCAGCGACAGCGGGCGCGCGATCAACAACAACGACCCGCGCTGGCCGGAGACGTTGCAGGGCAAGGCGAAGGAGTTCTTCGAGCGTTACGAGACGCTCGCCAAGCCGCAGGGGTACAGGCTCAAGGCGATGGTCATCAACTTCCCCGGCGGCATCCCGGGCGACATCGGCCTGTT